>CAZKXV010000055.1:0-7460 GCA_964556835.1 uncultured Clostridia bacterium | reverse complement strand
ATGTTAATGTAAATTATTACTATATTGATACCGATTTAACCTATTTCGAATATAATAATTCTGGCAGTGCTAATATCACTGGTGTCAAGGGCTATTATAAGACTTTAACAGGTACAACCTTAACTATTGGTGCGACAATAGATGATGCAGGCAACTCATATAATGTAGAGAGTATAGATGCGGGAGCTTTTGACGGCGTTCGTGGAATTACACGCATTATTATTCCAAATTCTGTAACCTCTATCTCGGCTACTGCTTTTAATGGTTGTGTAAACTTATCTTCACTCCTTGTGGGTGCTGATAATGCAAATTATTCATTCTCCGAGGGCTTCTTAGTTAACAAATTAACAGGACAGGATATTTGCGAAATTGCTCCTGTTGATGAATTAGTTTATCCTAATGTTATCGGGTATACTCATAAAGAATATTTATCATATGATGAGGTTCCTAGTGAATCAGGTTTGATAAAAATGACTGAAAATATTGTTTATCTATATGATGATATATATGGTGTTGCCTTTAATCCAGAATCTCTTGTAATTACAGTTGGGGATGCTGTACTAGAGAATACCGAAGAAATAACAAGCTATACAATCAATCCTCTACCTACACTAAATGGTTTTTCTATTGCAATTACTGATCTCGCTGTAAATCTTTATGAAGTTGTTTTTGAGTATGATAATAATTTGCTAAATCTAGTCGAACCTTCTTCAATTACTGTTATTTCGGGTGCAGATGAATCTTTGACCTCTCTTGTAGTTCCTAAATATATAGATGGTATAGTAGTTTCTACTATCGGCGAATATGCATTTGAGGGGCATGATAATCTTCAAAATGTTATTTTATATGAATATATTAGTGATATTAGACAAGGTTCTTTCGCAGGAATAGAGACTTTGACTACTGTAATTATTGAGGATGAGAAGTATTCTGTTGAATATCATGAATATTCTCCTAGTTCATATGCGAAAGTTATATATGAAAATTCTATTCGACTTGTAGAAGTTGAAATTGTGCCGGAGGTAGTTATTATTGGTGCAGAAACAGAATACGAAACAATTGAGGAAGCATATCAATTGCTACATACTTACTTTGGTTCTAATACTAATGATTCCTATACTGTGGCAGAAGATGTTGTTATAGGTAATGGTGCTTTCTATGGAAATTCTTATGTTCAAACTATTGGAATACCTGAGAGTGTTACAGAGATTGGTGATGGTGCTTTCAGCAACACTGCTAGTTTAGTAGATATTAATGTGGATTCTGAAAATGAATACTACGTGTTCCAAGGTGGTTGCCTATATTACATTTATGATTATGAAAATGAGCTTGCGACAGGTACTACATTACACACATACTTATATACAAATGTTAGAAGTCTAAGCGATGAACCATATGCAATAGATTCAGAGGTAACAATTATTAATGTTAGAGCATTTGAACTTACAGCTATGGATAGAATAAAAATCAATCCAAATATCGAATCAATAGGCGATTATGCTTTTGCAGGTTGTGAGAATTTGACTAGAATATATTTCGAGGATGATATAGCGGCTGATAGTATTGGTAAATCAATAGTGTCAACTATTGACCCAACTTTAAGAGTATACGGTCCTGAGTTTGGGGAGTTATATCCATTATTTACAAGCGATGATTATATTGATGTTAATTATTTCCCATGGACAAGTAAAAATGAGTTTATCTATGAAACTGATGAAGATACTGATATTGTAACTATCATTGGTTTTAATATAGAAAGTTCGAATTATGGTACATTTACTGAAGTTATAATACCTCATAGTATAGATGGAAACATAGTTGAAGAATTAGCTGTTAATTCATTCAAAGACCAAGCCTTTATAGAAACATTCATTTTCTTATATGCTATTGATATTATTGGTTATTCCGCTTTCGAGGGAACAACTGGTCTTGTCGATTTCAGAGCTGAAGACAATGCTTATTACAGAATATACAAAGATACTACTAATAGTATTAATGGTATTTTGTATGATACTAGTGGAGCTTTGTTGCATACTTATCTTTCCTCTAACTCATTGCAGTCATTCTCCATTCCAGATAACGTTGAAGAAATAGCTGATGGTGCTTTCTTTATGACTTTGGCATCAGAAATTGAATTAACTGAGAATATTATACTAATTGGAGCGGGTGCTTTTGCTTCAAGTATGACACTTTCTTTCTTAGATATTCCTTCTACTAATAATAAATATGACTATTATAGTGGCATTTTGTATGATATTGATGAGCAAATGTTGCATACATATCTTTCATCAACTTCTGCTCCAAATTATGTTGTTGGGCAGAATCTAGATTATGTTTCAGGAATTAATACAATTATAAATATTAATGATAGAGCTTTTGAAGGTGCTATATATCTAGAAATTGTTAGGTTCCCAGAAAGTGTAGATACTTTGGGTATCGATGTATTTAAGAATGTAGAAAGTCTGTATGAAGTTTATTTCGAGGATACTCCTACTAATAGTATAGAAACATTTAGAGATATCACTTTGAAATTAGAATATTTGCTTAATAATGCAGAGGAAGGCAGTGAACCTGTTGAACTTCTTACACTTTATGCACCTTATAATAGCAGTATTGGCGATAATTCAGTTGACATTATTATGTTAGAGTTTGTCGGATATACTCCTAAAGCTTGTTTTGATTACACTGTTCTAAATAATAGCGTAACTATTAATGGCTTTGCACATGATTACAATAGTCCTGATTGCTTAGCTGATCATACTCATGTAATTCTATTGAAATACATTGAAGGCGTTCCAGTCGTTAACATTGCAGCTTCAGCTTTTGCTGATGAAGACCATATTATTTCTTTCGAAATACTAAATACTGTAAAAAATATCGGTGCTGCTGCCTTTGAAGGCAATGACAAGATGACTACGGTTGTTATTTCTAGTTCTGTTATCTTTATGGGCGCTGGATTATTTGCTAATGATTATGCTCTAGTAAACGTTACTCTTGATGAGAATAATCCAATGTATGCCTTCAGAACTGATAGGCTTGGTGAAGGCGATCCAACTGCTATAGGCAAGGCTATATTTAGTAAGAACGGGTCCCTATTGCATACTGTGTTCCCTGCACTTTCAGGTATAATATTTGAAATCCCTGAAGATGTTCAGACTATTAACGCAAGGGCTTTTGAGGGTTGTAGAGAGTTAGTATATTTGACTGTTCCTCGTAGTGTTCTTATTATTGGAGATAGAGCTTTCGCTTATTGTATTTCTCTTGCTGAAATATATTTCTGTAGAGATTTATTAATTCCATCTCCTGAAGTTTTCTTAAATGTAATGAAAGACCTCACAATTTATGCACCAGAAGGTAATAATTTAAGAGGTTTTGCTAATCAAAACCGTTATAACTATGTAGCTTGGACTGCAGACAGCTATTTCCAATATACTGTAGAAGAGGGCAAGATTACTATAGATGGGCTTGTTGGCGGAGCTACTGGCAATAACTTAACTCAAATAGTTGTTCCTATGTATATCAATGATTATAAAGTCGTCAAGATTGGAGATTCTGCTTTCGAAAGCGCTTCTAATATCAAATATCTTGTTCTGCCTTCTAGTATAATATCTATAGGAGCTAAAGCTTTCAATGGATGTTCATCTCTTACTAATATGAATGTTCCTTATAGTGTTAGAGAGATTGGAGAACAAGCATTCGCTTTCTGTACTGAAATGACTGAATTAAGTTTCTTTATGGATGTTCCTACAATTGGCGAAGATATTCTTATTAATACTTCTGAATACTTGGATGTATACGGACCAATTAACGGCGTTCTTAAGTCTTATTGTGAAGAAGCTGATTTAGATTACAATATGGGTACTCCTTCTGTATGCTTTATCTACGAAATACTAACTAATGAATCTTCCGACTTAGTTATCTCAATTAATGGACTTAAGAATCATTATTGTGTACTTGGTCATAGTAAAATTACTATTCCAGAATTTATTGACGGATATAAAGTAGAATTTATTGTAGATTATGCTTTTGCAGATAATACTGGTTTAACTCACTTCTTTATCCCTTATACTGTTACTCATATAGGTATTGGTGTATTGGATAATTGCACAGCATTATCTAATGTTGCTATTGATGAAGAGAATGAAACTTATATGATGGATGGGAATGCTATTTACAAATTAGATGATGATCACGCTGTTCTTCATGCCTATGTCTCAATATCTGTAGAGTCTACATATGTAATCCCTGAAAGCATAAATGGTTTGCCTGTAACAGTTATTGAAGATAGAGCATTTGCGGGTAATCAATCCTTGACTTCTATAAGCTTAACAAATGTTACTACTATTGGTAAGGGTGCTTTCGCAAATACATCTAGCTTAACTACAATTACGGGGAATGAGTATTTCATGTTCCAAAATAACGCATTATATTCTGCTGATGGACTTCATTTATATGCATATGTTGGTAGTGATATATATTTTATTGTTCCTAGTAGTGTGGACGTTATTAGGGCTAATGCTTTTGAGTCAACCTCACTTCTTGGTGTAACTTTCTCAGATACTATAAGTATTCTTGATAATGAAGCATTCAAGAATGCTATGCAACTAATGGAAATCTATTGTGTAAGCGATATTTTAGCTATTGGTGATGACGTATTTGAGGGCGTAAATGCTGACCTTATTGTTAAGAGTCCAAGCGCTGATAATGTTGAAAGATACTGTATCTTAGCTGGTGTAGAATTTGATATTGTAACTCCTAAGTACGACCAAACTAAGAATGTATTTACTTATAACATTTTAGCTAATGGCAATATTCGTATTACAGGTATTAAGGAAAGTCTTAATGCTAATATTTATACAGATATAGTGATACCATCTTTCATTACTTATAAAGTAGGAGGTACTTCTGTTACAGGTAGAGTAACTGAAATAGGCGATAAGGCATTTAATCTATATAATTCGCTTAACACAGTTGTTATACCCGAAACTGTAACTACTATACGTACTCAAGCCTTTAGCAACTGCACTAATCTAACTGCTGTAGTAATTGGTAAGAGTGTCCAAACTATTGCTTCTAATGCATTTGCTAGTTGTGCTAGTCTTGAAGAAGTGTATTTCGATAGTAGTAGCATTAATATAATTAACGCTAGTTCTTTCGGTATAGACACTAGACATATCTCTTTCTATGGCACTCTTAATGGTTCTTTAGAAACAAAACTTGCAGCAATTGGTATAACTCTCAAAGATTACCAAACTTCAATTTGCTTTGAATATAGCATTATTAACGGTAATGAAATTAGAATTAATGGCTTCAAAGACCATGTATGTTTGCTTAGTCATAATGATGTTATTATTCCTGAATATATTAAGGGCAGAAAGGTTACAAGTATAGCGGAAAAAGCATTTATTAATACTGGTAGTATTGTTAGAATACTTATTCCTTCTACAGTAAATGATATTGGAGAAGGTGCATTTGTAGGTTGTGATAAATTATCATATATTACACTTGGCGAGACTTATGAAGAGGGCATTTATTCACCTCATCCTTATTATTTGGTAGAAAATGGTGTTCTATATTCTGCGGATAAGTCTATCTTACATACTTATCTTCCTACAAATGATAATATTCAGTTTACTGTACCTAAGAGTGTTTCTTATATAGCTGATTATGCATTTGCAGGAGCTATTAAGCTAAATTCTATTTATTTCTTGAGAGATATCTCACTTGGTGAGGACATCTTGAATGGCGTTAATTATGATGCCGCTACTGGTAGCTATGTTCCTTATGAGGAAGATGAAGAAAACTATATTATGCAAAATATCTGTGTATATGGTCCAGTTCCTGATAATAGTATTCATGATTATGCAGTAGAAAATGATATTACATATTCTGAGATAACTTCTTCTAATAAATTTGTATTTGAAGTTATTGATTCTGATTCCTATGCTATTATTGATGTTCTTAGTAGCGAGAGTACAATAGTTATCCCTATGGAGTATGAAGGAAGAAATGTTACCAGAATAGAAAGTTATGCATTCAATGGCTCTACAGCACATAGTGTAGTAATTCCTAATACTGTGACATATATTGGTCAACGTGCCTTTAATGGAATGGTCAACCTTAAGTCCATACTAATACCAAGTAGTGTTTACGAAATTGGTGGTTGGGCATTTAATGGATGTACAGAGTTAGCCTCTGTCTATTTCGAGGGAGATGTCTTCTTAATAGGCAATAATATCTTCAACTTAACAAAGATAGCAACTGAAGATAGACCTAGCTATCTGATAGCTTATGGTCCTACTGAAAGCAATATTGAGTCATATTGCAAGAATTATGTACCTTATAATATTGGTACTCCTTCTTCAATTTTCGAATATATATTAATAAATGGTGGCACTGAAGTAAAAGTTACCGGTATTAAGACACAAGATTCATATGGTGATAACACTAATATTATACTACCTGAATTCATTGTTGGTCTGCCTGTTACAGATATTGATAGCGATTTGCTTAGAGGCAATACTATTGTTGAACAATTCTCTTTGCTTGCAGGTATGACAAGTATCCCTGCTAACCTATTCCAGAATTGTTCTAACTTAGAAAGTGTTTTCTTGCCTAATTCCATACAAAGTATTGGAGCTTATGCTTTTGCAAATTGTATTCGTTTAGAGAACATTATTATTCCAGAGGGCGTAACTTCAATTGGCGCTTATGCTTTCTATAATTGTAGAAGTATTGAGATGCTAGTTCTTCCTGATGCTGTAGTAGATGATAATATTGGCGAAGGTGCTTTTATGGGTACTAGTGAGCTTCAAAGCATACTAATGAACGATGCTATATCTTCTTTCCCTGACTATTTATTTATGGGTGCAAGAAATCTAAGCGTTATAAATGTTAGAAGTGAAGAAGGCGTTGTGGAAGGATACCCTATGTCATTGACTTCTATTGGAGTTAGTGCATTTGAAGGCTGTTCACTATTTGGCAGTTATATACTTTATGATATGAATAGCGATACTTCTCCTGAAGAAGCTATATTATGTCCTCCTGTTACCGAAATTGGTGATAGAGCGTTTGCTGATTCGGGAATTACAGCTGAGGTTGTTCTACCTGATACACTCGTTGAGCTTGGCGTTGGTGTTTATTTGGGTTGTGATATTAGTTCTTTCGTTATTTCTGAAAACAATCCAAAATATTGTACTAATGCAAATGACAATATGGATGGTTCAATTTATGAGTATGTTTTGCTTGAGATTGACTCTTTCTATGACAATATCACTGATTCTGATTATGTTATTGATGATGTAAATATCAAATACAAATATTTGACCTCTTTGCATACTTATAATGGTTCTGAAGCAGAAGTTAGTATGTCTTATAATGAAGCTCCAATATATGCTTCTGTTCAAGATGTAATTGATGCAGGATTTGTTTATGATGAGGATATACATGCTTATTATTAC
>CAZKXV010000054.1:0-7494 GCA_964556835.1 uncultured Clostridia bacterium | reverse complement strand
TAGTTTGGAGATATTATGCAATATATAATGGACATTGGCTTAAATATGATTAATGCAGAAAAATATATTAAGTTATTTCTTAAGAAGAAATTAGCTGTTTATAATCTTAATGCAACGGAAGGGCTTATCCTTTTGCTTTTTCTTAGATTCGAACATAATACAGGCGAAAAAGCTGAGATGACTCAAGAGATAATCATGCAGGACTTACACTATGACAAGGGAATTATAGCAAGAAATATGCAGTCTATTGAGCGTAAAGGATTTGTTATTAGGCAATCTAATCCCAATGATGGTAGGTCATCTATCTTCTTGTTAAGTGATAAGGCAAATAATGTTAAGAATGAATTATGTGCTATTGTAGATGAATTGAACAGAGAAGTATTTAGGACTTTTAATCCCTATAAAGTGGAACAATTATCTAAGATGATTCAGAGCGTTTCTGATAACGCTTGGTATTATTATAATACAATAAAATAAGCAATATAAGGCAATAATGGAGGTATAGTAATGTTAACTAATAAGAGAATAGTATTGACAGGAGCAACAAGCGGAATAGGTCTAGAGATATTGAAGTTGCTAGTTCAAGCTGACAACAAGATTCTTGCTGTTGGTAGAAGAATAGAGAAGTTAGATGGATTTGATAAAAATAAGGTCATACCATTCAAGTGTGATGTGTCCTCTGCACAAAGTGTTGATTTGATATTTGAGGAAGCAATAGAGAAGCTGGGCGGTATAGATATTTATTATTGCAATGCGGGATTTTCATATTATGAAGAATTTGATTATGTAGACTGGGGCAAGATTGAGAAGCTATTTGCAACTAATGTATTTACAGCTATGTATTCTTATCAGAAGTATTATGATTACCTTAATGGCAAGGATGGACAGTTCGCTATGACTTTGTCTGCTATGGGTAAGATGGCTATGCCGGGATATACTATTTATACTGCATCTAAGTTCGCACTACATGGTTTTCAACAGGCTATTAGGTTAGAAAAGCATAATAATATTAAGATGACTTGCTTATATCCTGTTGCGACTGACACTGAGTTCTTTAAGGAGAATGCTGATAAGAAATTTAAGAAGCCTTTCCCAGTACAGAAGCCAATTACTGTTGCAAAAGCTATGGTCAAGGGACTTGGAAAAAAGAAAAAAACTGTCAATCCTTGTAAACTATTTGTTGTGAGTGAGGTGCTGATGAAATTTTTCCCATTTATGAAGAATATTTATTGGAGTATGGAGTATAAGAAATATAAGACATTTATTGACGCAACTAAGAATGGAGGTGATAAATTATGAAATATGAAAAGCTTTTTTCGCCTATTATGATAGGTAATTGCAATATAAAGAATCGTATAGTTATGTCGCCTATGCTTATGGGTTTTGGAGTATTAGATGGTACTGTAACCGATAAAATGCTTGATTATTATGAAGAAAGGGCAAAGGGTGGCACAGGTCTTATTATAACAGAAATAACTAGAATTAACGATATTAATGGTGCAGGAGCATTCGCTCAACTTGCAGCAAGTCACGATTACCATATAGAATCGCTTAAGAAGCTAGCCGATAGAGTACATAAACACGGAGCTAAGATTATGGTGCAATTGCATCATCCTGGAAGACAGAATGTTGGCTTATTGGTAGGCACAATACCTATATCAATTAAGCTTAATAAGATGTGTAAAGGCTATACTAAATTGCTTTATAAGTTAGCACCTTCTGCGGGAAAATTCTTAATTAAGCATAATATAGTACCCTCTTCAGTTAGTCCGTCTAAAGTTGAACCTAGTTATTTTGCGGAAGGTAGAGTTAGAGGTTTAAGATACAAAGAAGTTAATAAATTAATTAAACAATTCATTGATGGAGCTATAAGAGTATATAAATCAGGTTGTGATATGGTAATGCTTCATGCATCGCATGGTTATCTAATACAGCAATTCTTAAGTCCATACACGAATAGAAGACAAGATGAATATGGAGGAAGTCTTGAAAACAGAATGAGATTTCTGCTTGAGATAATCGAGGGTATCAAGACAGAATGCCCCGATTTCCCTATAGTAGTAAGGCTCACAGTCGATGAATGCTATGATAGAATAGGTAAAGCGGGTATCGGATATGGACTTGAAGAGGGCGTTCAGATGGCAGAGGTATTAGAAAAGGCGAGGATGCTTTTTATGGTAGCACATTAGAAAGTATTGTTATAGGAAAAAGTGTTACAATTATAGGCGAAAGGGCTTTTGGTAACTGTAGCAATCTAAATGATGTTTCAATGGGCAAGAGCGTTACAACTATTGGAGATATGGCATTTGAAAATTGTACAAGCCTAAATAGTATTACAATTGGTAATAGTGTGGAAAGTATTGGTGAAAAGGCATTCTTTAATTGCGGACTATTAGCTGATGTTATAATAGGCAACAGTGTTACATCGATTGGTGAAAAAGCTTTTGAAAATTGTATAAGTCTAGATGAAATTGTATTGAATGATACAGTAACTTCTATAGGAAGCAGAGCTTTCTATGGTTGTAATATTCTTGTAACTGTGGATTTGGGAGATGGAGTTGTTAGTATAGGTTCCTCAGCTTTTATGAATTGTATTAGCATTCAAAATATTATACTTCCTAATAGTGTTGAGACTTTAGGGGAAAAAGCTTTTCAAGGTTGTACAAGCTTAACTAGTATTGATATGTCTGATAGTATTACTGTAATAAATGATTGGACTTTCTATAACTGTTCTGTTTTGGATTCAATAGTATTATCTGACAATATAACCAGTATTGGTAATTGGGCATTCGAGAACAATACAGAATTAGCGAATGTATTTATTGGTGAGGAAATTACTAATATAGGCAATTGGGCATTTAGAAATTGTAGTAGTTTGTTATATGTAAATTTGAACACAGCTACTCCTCCATTAGTAGGGTTAAACACGCTTATTACCACAAATGAAGCTTTGAAAGTATATGTGCCTAATAGTTCTGTAGATACTTATAAGACAACAGGCAATTGGATTACATATGAAAATATGATTGTCGGTATGCCAACAGTGGACTTTGATACAGACAGTGGCAGTTCTATAGATTCCATTGAAGTTTTTTATAATGGTACTATTCAACAGCCTACTATTCCAACTAAGGCAGGATTTGCATTCGATAGTTGGTATAGTAATGAACAATGTACCTCATTATTTGATTTTGCGACTTTGATAACAGAAGATACCACAATTTATGCGAATTGGACTGCAAACACTTATACATTGAGTTATGATGTTAATAGTGGTGATCCTCTTGTGCCTAACACAAAATTAGTTACATACGGAAATGCAGTTGAAACTCTACAAACTCCTATCAAAACGGGGCATTCATTTAGTAATTGGAATACAGCAGCTAATGGTAGCGGTATTATTTATACAGCTGCAACAGTCTATACCGTACTAGGTAATACAACAATTTATGCTATATGGACAGTGAATGATTATACTGTAACATTCGATTATCAAGGTGCTAATGGTGGAAATGAAACAGTAGATAAACTAGTTACATATGGTGAAGCATATGGCACATTACCAGTACCTACAAAGACAGGATATGCTTTTGATGGTTGGTTCAGCGAAACTACAGGCGGAGACTTAATAGAGTCTACAACATTGTTAACTATTGCGGATGACCATTCGATTTATGCAGTATGGACAGGAATTGAATATACTGTAACATTCGATTATCAAGGTGCAGATGGTGGAGATACAACAGTAGATACACTAGTTACATATGGTGAAGCATATGGCACATTACCAGTACCTACAAAGACAGGGTATGATTTTGATGGATTGTTCACCGAAACTACAGGCGGAGACTTAATAGAGTCTACAACATCGGTTACTATTGCGGATGACCATTCGCTATATGCTCAATGGACAATTATAGATTATACTATTACATATTATCTTGATGAGGGTACAAATGATATTAGCAATCCAGCAACATATACAATAGAAGATGTTGAGATTGTTATATTGGATGCAACAAAAGAAGGATATACCTTTGATGGTTGGTTTGAGGAGGTAGGTTTAATTACACCCGCAGATACTACAATAGAAACAGGTTCAACAGGTGATTTAGAATTCTATGCAGCATGGACAGGAATTGAATATACTGTAACATTCGATTATCAAGGTGCAGATGGTGGAGATACAACAGTAGATACACTAGTTACATATGGTGAAGCATATGGCACATTACCAGTACCTACAAAGACAGGGTATGATTTTGATGGATTGTTCACCGAAACTACAGGCGGAGACTTAATAGAGTCTACAACATCGGTTACTATTGCGGATGACCATTCGCTATATGCTCAATGGACAATTATAGATTATACTATTACATATTATCTTGATGAGGGTACAAATGATATTAGCAATCCAGCAACATATACAATAGAAGATGTTGAGATTGTTATATTGGATGCTACAAAAGAAGGATACACTTTTGATGGTTGGTTTAATGAAGATTTAATTACACCCGCTGTTACTACAATAGAAACAGGTTCAACGGGAGATGTAGAATTCTATGCAGTATGGACAATTAATCAATATACTATTACATTTGATTCAAATGAGGGTTCTGTGGTAGCTCCAATAACACAAGATTATGGCACATCTGTTGTAGCGCCTGACCCTGACCCTACAAAAGAATTATATAAATTTGAATATTGGTGTTCTGATATTGAAACAACTCAAGAGTATGTTTTCGAGACTATGCCTGCTGAAAATATTACTCTATATGCGAAATGGCATTTAATTGAGACATAATAGTTTTATATAGGAGAATATATGAAAAAATTTATAAGAATTAATACAGTCTCTATATTAATGGTATTTGTTATAATGGTATTAGTATCATGCAATTCAGTCAATGAAGAATTTTATGATAGAGACGGTGACTTTATTTTTATGGGAGAGTATCCGCAAACTTTAGCTCTTGCAGATGCAATATCAGGTATGGGTACTGAGGTAGATGATGATGGATATTATACTAGCAGTTATGATAGCGAAAGATATGCAAAAGTTGTAGCAACACCCTATGAAAGAGGTTACACATTTAGTAATGAAGAGGAAGTAATAAATGGAGAAACCTATTATTTCAAAGTTGAACCAATAAAATGGCGTATTGTAGATATTAGTGGGAAGAAAGCATTATTATTGGCTGAAATATTGTTGGATAATAGCAAATATGACTTCGATGATTGTAATTGGGAAAACTCAGATATTAGAAACCTATTAAACAATAATTTCTATAATAAAGCGTTCAATGATTCACAACAAGGTATTATTGAAACATCATTAGTAGATAATAGTATAGGAACAGGATTCTATACGAATACTACAAGATTTCCATATATCGAACAGAATGATACAAATGACAAAGTATTCTTATTAAGTTTTTCGGATACTACAAATTCATCTTATGGATTTGCTAGTAATTCAACTACTAATGATAAATTACGAAGAGCTTATACAAGCGATTATTCTCGTTCTAAGGGTATATGGGTAAGAACAGAAAGTAGTGATTTGGGAAATGGGTTCTGGTGGCTTCGCTCACCGGGGGCTGAATCCTCGAAAGTTTCATCTTTATATGTTAGTGGTATTATTAATGATACAGGTGAAAACGTAGGTTATTCATATTATGGTATTCGTCCTGCAATAATTATAAATCTATAATAAATATGATTTACTAATGAAAATAATAAAAAAAAGAACTTAAATTATTGAAGTGAACCCTATTTAACTGTCCGTGAAATAGGGTTCACTTCAGTCTTGTGCTGGAGGAATTATTGAATGCAAATAAACCTATTCTTCAAACTTTATTTTTTAATACTTTGCTGTTGCCCATTCTCTATTCCTTTATTTGAAAATATTTCTTAATTTATATGGTTTTTGAGATTGAATTACTTTTACATTAGATATTTTTTCTTACATTTTTATCATAATCAAGGAACCATTTGTTATCGCCATATTCAATAGTTATAGTATTTGGAAATCTATCTGCCTTTGCATAAACTGATTCAAATCTCTTATATTCTAAATCGATAATATCACCATTAATATTAAACAATCCATCATAAGTAGCGTTTATTTCTTTTCCGCTAGATTTGTAAGTTACATTTCCCTCATTTATTATTACGGTATTGCTTAGTATTCGCTTTTTGAAATCTTCGTACTTTTCTGTATCAATATCAGATAATTCAGTGATATATGAATGATACTTCCCTCCCTCTCTAACAAGGTCAAATTCTTCTTCCAACTTGCCTTCAGGAGTTTTTTCTACTAATTTATCATGTTGTTTTAATAGCGATGCAGCATAAGTGTCGAAAGGTCTATACTTCCATTCGCCATTTGCTATCATTGCAATTAGGACATTATCTCTCTTGGCAAATATATAATTCCCTTCCTTTTCGAAAATATCAAATTTCTCTTTAGGCATATACGCATGCGTTATTTTTGCAATATGAAACTCTAATAATCTTTTTTTGTCTGGCATTTTGTAAATAGTAATGTTAATATTCTCATCTTGCACACTCATTGGCTGTCTTCCGTTGCCTACCCAATACCCCGGTGAAGATGCATGTTTCTCATTATTGTTATCATCTCTTGTTGGGTGCGTGGTATATATAGCGAGGTCAGGAGCAATATTAGCTGACCATATATGAGCCTGCGCCCCACACATATCCACATTCTGAGCCTGAGCAGTAGTTAGGGCATAATCTTTAGTTCTATAGCAATATACATTACCTCTTTCAAGAGCAATACCATTAGTCATAAGATTGATTTTTCGGCTAAGAAGCGCTGGTATTCTAATTAATCTTAATATTTTTATATTCATATATTTGAACGGATTAACAAATAAATTCTTATACATTCTATTTTTGGACAAATATTCCAAAGTATTTCCAATAACTTGATGATTTGTAAAGGCTTCGCATCCAAATTGTGCCATTATCTGATTTTCATTTTGACCTATTAATCCTTCGCTAATGAATTCTTCTACATTAATGCCTGAGGATTCCTTAATAATCCTATTCTCCTTATCTTTAGCAATATCATAGATTACTTGAGGAACCTTATAGTACCCCCCCTTATACATAGATATAAAATTCTGCATCATTTGCGCATCTACCCCTACTAGCTTAGTAGATGTTGCCACATCAAAAACGCCATTTATTATTTGCCTATCTAATGGTGAGTGTGCATTAACTAATTTATCGGTATCTATTTCTGACCATATAGTCTGCATTGCGGCTTTTATTCTATTACCGAACATGTCGCTTGATTTATTATCACCATACATTCTGCTACTAACTGATACAAAGGTGTTATTAACTGAATGTGTTGCAATATCGTACCAAAGAAGGTCGAAGATTATTTTCATCCTATCCACTGACTGAGTATGTTTTGAATACTGAATATAATTGGACATGGGCGCAATATCTTCTGCATAA
>CAZKXV010000053.1:0-7905 GCA_964556835.1 uncultured Clostridia bacterium | reverse complement strand
TAATTACTCGTAATAATTATAATTCGCTTATGGATCATATTAGAATGGGTAGAAATTGGGATTTGAACCGTAAGAATAGCGGTATTTCGTTATTCCCACCTTACACATTCAATGTGAATAGGGATGTTCATAAGAGCAAGATAGATGCTTTATATGGGATTAATCATTATATTAAGCACAACAAAGAGGAATACGTTATTATTACTAATGGTAATATTGCTATGAATATTGATTACGATGAAGTATTTGATAAACATATCGAAAACGGAGCAGATATTACTATGTTAGCTTATCAAGCACAAAGTAATACTTCAAGACGAGTAGTTATCAAAACGGACGAAAGCAATAGGGTAATAGACCTATTTGTTTCAGAAACTCCTGACTCAGAAGCTAGGCTTATTGGTTTGAACGCCTACTTACTTAAGAAAGATATACTCCTCACACTTATTGAATCGGCATATGCAAGAGGGTTGCAGGACTTTGAAAAAGACATTCTTCTTAAAGAAGTGCATAACTTAAAAATAATGTGTCATGAGGTAAATAGCTACGTTGGAATCATTGATGATATTAAATCATATTTCTCTGAGAGTATGAAGATGCTTGACATTGAAACTAGGAATGATTTATTCTATGGAAGTGGTACAATTTATACCAAGGTTAAATACAGCGTTCCTACATTGTACGAAGAAGACGCAAAGGTACAGAATAGCCTTATTGCTGATGGTTGTATTATTGATGGTGAAGTTATAGACAGTATCCTATTTAGAGGAGTACGAGTTGCAAAAAACGCAGTAATTAAGAATTCAATAGTAATGGAAGGCGGTTCTATTGGTGAGAATTCTATGCTAACTTATGCAATCACTGACAAAAATGTAGAAATTAGAAAGAACAAAAACATTTCAGGCTTTGCAACCTATCCGATTGTAATAGCCAAAGACAAAAAAGTATAGAAAGGAGAGGGAAAAATGACAATGGATAATAAAGATAAAGCAACTGCAAAAAAGACTAATGCAAAAAATGCTTCAACGAAGAATTCTTCAGCAAAGATTGCACCTCCAAAAAAGGCGCCAGTGAAGAAAGCAACAAATACAGCAGTAGCAAAAAAAGCACCATCTAAAAAAGCACCAGTTACTAAGAGTACTGCAAAGAAGAAGATATTATTTGTGACTTCAGAAGCGGCTCCTTTTGTTAGAACTGGAGGACTTGGAGATGTGGCAAGAGCACTTCCAAAGTCTTTGATCAAACAGGGCTATGATGTTAGAGTTATAATGCCTTTATATGAAGCTATATCAAGTGATTTCAAGTCACTAATGAGAGCTAAAGGAAATAAGATTGTTACATTATCTTGGCGTGAGCAATATGCAGGACTACTTGAGCTAACAACTGTAGATGGTATAAAGTTTTATTTCGTTGATAATGAATTCTATTTCAAGAGAAGTGGTTTGTATGGGCATTTTGATGATGCGGAAAGATTCGCTTTCTTCTCTCGTGCGGTATTAGAACTAATGCCTTTGTTAGATTTCGAACCTGATGTGCTTCATTGCAATGATTGGCATACAGCACTTGTGCCCGTATTTCTTGATGCTTTCTACAGAGAAGAAAAAATGTACAAAGATATTAAGACAGTATTCACTATCCATAATATTAAGTTCCAAGGTATCTATGACAGGTTCTTAATAGATGATATGTTAGGGTTGCCTATCGACTGTCATTCAATAGTCGAATATGGTAATTGCTTGAACTTTATGAAAGGTGGTATAGAAAGAGCGAATGTAGTAACTACTGTAAGCGAAACTTATGCTAATGAAATTCTTGACCCTTATTATGCATATGGTTTGGAGTCTATTCTTGCTGCAAGACAGTATAAAGTTTTCGGCATTGTGAATGGCATTGATACTGAATTGTTTAATCCTGCAAATGATACTTCATTATTTCAGAATTATGACATCAATACAATAGAGAAAAAGACACTTAACAAGAAAGGACTTTGTGATATGCTTCGATTGAAGTATGATGAGAATAAGCCTATGATAGCTATGATTACTAGGCTAACTTCACAGAAAGGAGTCGACTTAGTGTCTGCTGTAATTGAAGATATTTTGACTGCTGATGTTCAATTTGTTTTGCTAGGTACTGGCGAGTGGAAATATGAGAGGTTGTTTAAAGAATTAGAGATTAGGCGAGGTGCGAAATTTAAGGCACTAATAAACTTCTCTGATGATTTAGCGGCTAAGATATATGGTGCAAGCGATATGTTCTTAATGCCTTCTAAGTTCGAACCTTGTGGACTAGGACAATTAATTGCAATGACTTATGGTAGTATTCCTATCGTTAGGGAAACAGGTGGACTCAAAGATACCGTTATTCCTTATAACCCAAGTTCCAAAGAGGGTACTGGTTTTACTTTCTTTACATATAATGCTCATGATATGTTGAATAGCATTTGGAGTGCTGTAGATACTTACTACAACCGCAAAAAAGACTGGGCACAGATTCAGAAAAATGGTATGACTAAAGACTTCAGTTGGACTAAGTCAGCCAAGAAGTATATTGATTTATATGATAAAATCTAACAATAAGGAGTAACTTAACGTGGCGAATGGTAATTATTCTTGCGCATATCTTGTGGGCAGAATAGAGGACAAAATGAACAGAATATTTGGGGTCAAAGTAAATGATGCCACCCCAGAGCAAATGTATACAACAGTATGTTCCCTTCTTAGGGACATAATGGCGGACAAAAGAATAGATTGTAAGAAAAAAGCTAGATCAAAAGAAGCTAAGAAAGTGTATTATATGTCAATGGAATTTCTTTTAGGAAAGTCTATGAAAAACCACTTATTTAATCTTGGCTTGACAGATGTTTTTCGTGTAGCAATGGGCGAGTTGGGTTTCAGCCTTTCTCAGCTTTTTGAGATAGAACCTGATGCTGGATTAGGCAATGGCGGACTGGGAAGACTTGCGGCTGCTTATATGGATAGTTTAACTTCGTGTTCATATCCTGCTAGTGGTTTCAGTATCAGATATGATTATGGAATATTCAAGCAGAAGATAGTTGATGGTTGGCAAATCGAAATGCCAGATAATTGGCTTGAGCATGGTGATGTGTGGTTAACACCTAGAGAGAGTGATACCTTCGAGATTAAGTTCGGCGGTACTTGTGAGCAAGTATGGAAAGATGGAGAGCTTAATATTGATACAACCGGACAGACAACTATTATGGCTGTGCCTTATGATATGTATGTGACTGGTTATGACACTGAAGTCGTAAATACACTTAGATTATGGGCAGCAAAAGCACCTGATGACTTCGACCTTGCATTGTTTAGTCGTGGTGAATATCTAAAAGCTATGGAGAACAAGGCACTTGCTGAATCTATTTCGAAAGTTCTTTATCCTGCAGATAATCATGTTGAGGGTAAGGCATTGAGATTGAAACAACAATATTTCTTTGTTTCAGCTTCTATACAATCCATCCTTAAACACCATATAGCACAATACAATTCTATAGATAGACTACCTGAACTTGTAGCTATTCATATCAATGATACGCACCCATCATTATGTATCCCGGAATTGATGAGAATCCTTGTTGATGAAAATAACTTTTCTTGGGATGATGCTTGGGATATAGTAACTCGTACTATCTCATATACTAATCATACTGTAATGTCAGAAGCTTTAGAGAGATGGCCTGAAGATTTATTTAAGAGATATTTGCCTAGAATATACCAAATTGTATGCGAGATAAATAGAAGGTTTTGCGAAAAACTATGGGAAACTTTTCCTAATGATTGGGGTAAAGTTTCATATAATTCTATTATTTCTCATGGAGAGATTAAGATGGCAAATCTATGTATCAGTGCAGCACATACTGTCAATGGCGTTTCTGCATTACATTCTGAAATCTTGAAAAATGATATTTTCGCTGATTATTACAAAATGTATCCTAACATATTCACTAATGTAACTAATGGGATAACTCATAGGCGTTGGCTTAATCAGGCTAACCCTCAGCTTAGTGACTTAGTTAGTGAACTTTTAGGTGAAAGGTATACTAAGGATGCAGATTTGTCAGGATTGATGGATTATATTGGCGACAAAAATGTATTAGAGAGAATTGAGAAAATTAAGCTTAGAAACAAGAATAGATTAGCTAGCTATATAGAAAGAAATTGTGGAATAGTTCTAAATCCTAACTCAATTTTCGATGTACAAGTTAAGAGGTTACATGAGTATAAGAGACAATTGCTTAATGTTCTTCAGATAATTGACCTATATTATAGATTGAAAGAAAATCCAAATCTTGAGATTACTCCTAGAACATTTATTTTTGGAGCAAAGGCTGCAAGTAGTTATTATATGGCTAAGCAAATTATCCGATTAATAGTAATGCTAAGTGAAGTCGTAAATAATGATAAAGATATTAAAGACAAAATCAAAATCGTATTCTTAGAAAACTATCGTGTAAGCTTGGCAGAATTGATTATGCCTGCTTCTGAAGTTAGCGAACAGATTTCCATTGCTGGTAAAGAGGCTTCAGGCACTGGCAATATGAAATTTATGATAAATGGAGCCTTAACCTTAGGCACTATGGATGGTGCTAATGTAGAAATTCAAGGTCTAGTTGGAGATGATAATATATTTATATTTGGATTGCTAACTCACCAAGTACAAGAATTGTATCGCAACGGCTATGCTCCAACTCATTATTATAATGGTAATAGCGATTTAAAGAGAGTTATTGACTCTTTGCATGCTGGTTTCAATGGTATCAGTTTCCAAGAAATTGCTAATAGCTTATTGATAGGTAATCAAGGTATGGCAGATCCATATATGGTATTAGCGGACTTCGCTTCATACAAAGATGCCCAAAATAAAGTTGATAATACCTATAAAGATAAGACACGATGGAATAGAATGTCCTTAGTCAATATCGCAAAGTCTGGTTTCTTCACTTCAGACAGAAGTGTAAGAGAGTATGCAGATAAGATATGGGACTTAGAACCTATTCAATAGTGAGGATGGATATTTTATTTAATTCTTTGCAATCCAGCCTTTGTGGAGGGATAGCACTTAATAATAGCGTTGCAGTTGATTTCGCTATAGTAGAGCAGTTGTTACCTATTAAGGTCACAATGATTGTTAGGCATATAAATGGAACAGAATACAATAGATTTGATTTTAGCCAAAGCAGAGTTATAGATAATTACAAAATATATACAGCAAATATTCTAGTAGATACCATAGGTATCTACTATTATCGTTTTGAGCTAGAATTTGATGAGGGATTGTGGTTTATAGGTCGTAACAAGAATGGACAAGCTCTAAGGCAGGACCATCTACCTGAATGGCAATTGACTGTCTATTCACCTGATTATGTTACTCCCTTGCATATCAAGGGCGGATTAATCTATCACATTTTCGTAGATAGGTTTAATATTTCAGGTAGAGTTAATTTCAATAAGAAAGGTGTTCTCAAGAAAGTTGGCGAGGATGTAACTATCCATGAATCGGACGGCAGCTATTTGGCTAATGATTTCTATGGCGGAAATTTTAAGGGAATAGTAGAGAAATTGGATTATCTGAAGGAACTTGGGGTAACAGTTATTTATCTTTCTCCAATATTTGAGTCAAGTTCGAATCATCGATATGATACAGGCGATTATATGAAAGTGGACTCGCTACTTGGTACTGAAGATGATTTCAAAGAATTAATAGATAGTGCGAAATCTAGAGGTATGGGAATAATGCTTGATGGCGTTTTCAACCATACTGGAGCGGATAGTATATATTTCAATAAGTTTAATAACTACGATACACTTGGTGCTTATCAAAGTAAAAAATCAGATTATTATGGCTGGTATCATTTCAGTAAGTTCCCGAAGAAGTATGATTGTTGGTGGGGAATAACGGTCGTTCCTACAATTAATAAGAAAAGTAAGGGTTTCCGCAAAATGTTACTTGAAAAGGGTGGAATTATAGATAAATGGACTAGGCTTGGAATAAAAGGTTGGAGATTGGATGTTGTTGATGAACTTCCAATTGACTGGGTTAATGATATCAGAAAATGCGTGAAAAATGTCAATCCTAATACATTACTAATTGGAGAAGTGTGGGAAGATGCTAGCATTAAGATGTCTTATAGCAAACTTAGACCATATTTCAATGGCGCTCAACTTGATGGCGTTATGAATTATCCTTTCAAAAATTCAATTATCGATTATGTAATGGGTGGTAGTCTAAGCAATTTTGTGGAAAATGTATCTAAAATTATAGAGCATTATCCTAAACAGTCTCTTGATTCTTGTATGACCTTATTAGGTACGCATGATACACCAAGAATAATTAATGTTCTAAGTGGTATCACAGCAGCAACAAAAGCGGAAAGACAACAAATTATTCTATCAGATATCGACCTTGAATTGGCATATTTAAGATTAAATTTGGCAAGCAGTTTACAGTATTTTCTACCAGGAGTGCCATCAGTATATTACGGTGATGAAGTAGGACTAGAGGGCTATGAGGACCCATTAAATCGCAGGTTCTTCCCTTGGGATAATATTAATAAGGTTTTGCTTAAGCATTATCGGATATTAGGAGCGATGCGTACTGATAATAAGGATGTAATGATAGCAGGAATTGAGTTTGTTCAGCATAGCGAGTTATTGATTATTAAGAGAAAATCTGAGAAAAGAGAAATATTGTTGGTTTGTAATGCAACAAAGTCAAATTCAGTGTTTACAAATGACAAAAAAAATGTTAATCTATTAGATAAGAAGATTTATGAAATAGGAGAAATTGTTGTTCCTCAAATGACAGTGCTTATTCTATCTAGTAATATCTGAAAAAGGAGTACTCTATGAAACTAAATTATAAGAATACTATTAAAGTCGGTTTTGCCTTTTCAATCGTTATGATTTTTTGGACCGCCTATGATTTCGTTGTGCCATTATTATTAGAAAATACATATGGTTTATCGGATGATATGAGAGGCTTGATAATGGGCTTGGATAATTTGTTATCTTTATTCTTGCTACCTATATTCGGTAAATTATCGGATAATAATAAGTCTAGAAGAGGTAGAAGAACTCCTTTTATTATAGTTGGTACTGTGATTTCTGCCGCAATAATGGTCTTTGTTCCTCTTGCCGCAAATATGCAATCGGATAAGGCGACAAATCTTCGAGAAGAATTGTCTAATAGTGTTACAGTAGAGCAACTCACAACTTTCTATGAAGATGATGGACGTTACTGTGATAGAGAATACCTCGAAAGATCAGATATTACTAAAGAAGAATATATTAATATGGTAAGAGTTGAAGTTGAAAAAGACCAAGATGATTACTACCAGATAGCTGAAGATGGAACAAGGACTTCTATTACAGAAGCTGAATATGATGTTTTTGTAGCAGGCAATGAAGATTTTAATATGTATGTCCAAGCCGGATTGAACTCATATATATCTGACCAAGTCTATGAGAATGTTACTAAGAAGGATTTTACTTCTTTAATTATATATATGCTTGTACTATTAATAGTACTTATTGCTATGGCTACATTCCGCTCTCCTGCGGTTGCTCTTATGCCTGATGTTACGCCTAAACCTTTGCGTTCACAAGGTAACGCTATCATTAATCTAATGGGTGGTTTAGGAGGAGCTCTTGCTTTCATAATTTATACAGTATGGTTTACTATTAGTGATACGGCATACACTCAGATATTCTTCACTAATGCTGTTGGAATGCTAGTATTGTTAGGGCTTTTCCTTTGGTTAGTTAATGAACCAAAATTAGTTCTAGAATGTCACGCTATATGTAAAGACTACAATATTGATATGGGTGAGAATGACATAGATGAAGTAGATGAGTCTGGCAAAAAAATTGGTATGGATAAAGATAAGAA
>CAZKXV010000052.1:0-8017 GCA_964556835.1 uncultured Clostridia bacterium | reverse complement strand
AAAGGATATCTCTATATATATGAATTACTAAATATTTATTCTTGCTATAGCGGCGATATTATTATATAATATTAATTAAGGTAGGGCTATATATGATAATAGATAAATTTAAGTGCAATGATGGTTACGAAATTCATACTACTATATGGAATAAAGTAGATAAACCCATTGGCGTTATTCAATTAATTCATGGAATGACATCATATGGCGCACAATTTGATAATTTTGCAACAAAACTTAATGAGGCAGGCTATATAGCATTTGCAGATGACCACCGCTCACACGGTAATACATCAGGAGTAGATAAACTCGGCGTTTCTAAGGCAGATAACTTCAATAAATGTGTATCTGATGAAATTGAAATAACGGATATGCTTATTGATAAATATAGTCTTCCCGTACAAATTTTTGCACATAGCTATGGCTCATTTTTGGCACAAAGATACATACAATTAGCTAGTGATAAGATTTCTGGAATAATACTAAGCGCATCAGCCTATATGAATAACAGGCTCTTTATGGGTAAGCTTATTACTTTCTTCCAACGCCTATTTTTTGGTCTAGAAAAACCCGATAACCTATTATACAAAATGACTTATTTAGCCAATGATAAACCGTTTGCCGATGAAAACATGCCTAATGCTTGGCTATCAAGAGACCCTAAAGTAGTAGACGAATACAATCAAGATGAATTATGTAATTATATTTGTTCAATAGGGTTCTACTACTCAATGATGAGAGCACTACCTCTCACTTATAAGACATCTAATTTAGAAAAAATAAGAAAGAACCTACCAATATATATTGCAAGTGGCTCTCAGGACCCGCTGGGAGGCATGGGCGAAAGAGTAAAAGAATTGAAAGAAATGTACGAGAACTTAAGCATAGAAAATATCAAAATGGATTTATTTGAAGGGGCAAGACATCAACTTACAAATGACCCCGAAAAAGATACTATAATCCCCCAATTCATAGCTTTCTATAATAGAAACATAGGCAAATAGAATGGCAACTGTAAGAATTGATTATGGCAAGAGAGGGATACTGCTAAATATTCCAAATGCGGATATAATTGAACCAAAAGACATAAAACCTTTGGCAAATCCACAAATTGAACTAATCAAGAAACTTGATTATCCCGATTATGGGGCGAACCTATCCGAACTGGTCAAAGGCAAGAAAACAGTCGCAATAGCACATACAGATATTACAAGGGCTACTCCAAATAATATCATAATACCTCCACTGCTATCCGAGCTTGAAAGACACGGTATTAAGCGTGAGGATATAACCTTAGTCAATATGACGGGAAGCCACCGCCCACAAAGCAGAAAAGAGCTAATAAGTATGCTAGGCACGATGATTGTGGATAGCTATAGAATAGTACAACACAACAGTTTTGATAAATCTACTCTTACATATGTCGGCGATATAGAAAACTATCCGTTATACGCAAATACTGAATTTATAAATGCAGATGTTCAGATATGTACGGGATTTATTGAGCCACATTTTTTTGCTGGATTTAGCGGAGGTCCGAAAGCTATACTGCCCGGAATAAGCGATATAGACACTATAATGAGAAATCATAATGCTCAGCGTATAGGTAATAGCAATTCAACATGGGGTATAACAGATGGCAATCCCGTTTGGGAAAATATACGAGCAGGAGCAAGACTTGTTAACCCTGACCTATTAATCAACGTTGCTCTTAATAAAGAAGCGGAAATAGCAGAAATATTTGTTGGGGAATGGGAAAAAACACATAAAAAAGGCTATAGCTTTGTGCAAGAAAATGCAATGTACAAAGTCGATAAATTGTATGATACTGTTATAACTACTAATAGCGGATATCCTCTTGATATGAATCTATATCAATGCGTAAAAGGAATGTCGGTAGCCAGTCAAATAGTCAAGGAAAATGGAACAATAATTATGGCAGGAGAATGTAGCGATGGAATACCACGTGGAAGCCATTATCACAAAATCTTGAAAATGGGACAGAATCCATCACAATTATTAGAAAAAATTCTATCTTTCGAAGAGACAATACCTGAACAATGGCAAGTGCAAATTCAAATGCTAATACAAAAGAAAGCTAAGGTATATATCTATTCTGATAAACTATCCGATGAAGATATTTCTGATAGCCTACTCACAAGGTGTGAGGATATAGAAGAACTTGCATGCAGTTGCGGAGGTAGTATTGCTATAATCCCACAAGGCCCACAGGTCATTCCATATATTAAAGAATAATTGCATATAGTGTATTATAACTATCATAAGTGATATACTATTTATAAATTATAGTTTATCCCTAGAAACGAATTTGGAGAAAAAGAATTATGGAAATATATACAACTGAAATTATAACTGATTATGAACCCTATATGAACTTTGTAAATGAGTTTTTTATAGAAGTTTCTAAAGATGAAATGATTATTAACAAAATTGCAAAAAAAGATATCAGTTTCGAAATACTATTTATTGATAATAACGAATACGCAAATATTCATTTCAAAAACGGTCTGATAACAGGTGGTTTAGGTAATTACAAAGATGGAGAAGTAGATTTGAAACTCAGAATGTCCACTTCAACATTTCATAAAATAATGACAGGCGCAACAAATCCTCTAAAAGCAATGAATAATAATGAATTCACCGTAAAGGGAAATGTCAGTAAGGCAATGAGTTTATTACCTATATTCAAGCTAATGACGCATTCATACAAAAATATATTAGATAAGCATCCTCATGCAATACCAAAAACAACTTAGAATGAATTGATAAATATTAATCAGCCTTAAAGCTTATTGTAGCCATAATTGGATGGTGATCAGAAACATAATGAGTATCATCATAAGGCTCATCTTTTACAGTAAAGTCTATAACTTCATAAATTTCCTGTTCCACAAATATATAATCAATTATTTTCTCATCATCATCACCTGTGAAACCATCTGAAGTACTTGAATTATCAAGTACAGTCGCTTCATAACGAGTATCAACCAAAGGCGAGTCCTCTGCTGTTAAAAGAGCATAAGATGTAGAGTCTTCTCTTAAATTGAAATCTCCAGTAATAATTACACCACCAAGAGTTTCACTTATTCTCTCCGTAATCAACTCAACACTTTTTTCCTTTGCTACATTACCTTTATGGTCAGCATGCGTATTGAAATATGTTAACTCTTTATTTGAATAATGGTCTTTCAGTCTTAAACTACTGCAAATTCGTCTACAAGCTGCATCCCAGCCCCTGTTAGGAATATCTGTTTTTTCAGCCAGCCAGAAGGTATCGCTTTCTAGTACTTCAAATCTTGATTTTTTGTAAAAAATAGGTACACCTTCACTTATATATGACACTAATAAGTTAGTTTTTTCATTATCACCATTAAGTTTCTTTGCCAGCTCCTGATTAATACCCGAGCGGTACATACAATAACTGCCATATTCATCACCTAGAGCTTCCACAAGATAATTATATTGAGGTACTTTGACTTCTTGAAGCCCTATTAAGTCAGGTGAATTGTCCTCAATTACATCTACTACATTATCCTTACGATTAGCCCAATTATCTGCACTATCGTCTTCTTTAGTAAGATTTCTAATATTGAAGCTCATAACCACAATATTCATATCTTCAGCAAGCAAATCATCAGGCACTATTATATTATCCTCTCCTAGTGCAATTTCAGAATCCGGTAATCCTCTTATCAACATCTCAGAGGTTACATATAGCCCACCTAATACGATTATAACTATCAATATAATTACTATAACTTTTTTCATACTTATTTAATCCTTTTATTCTTTATTGTTTAATAAAGAAGTTTTATCCTTCTCAATTTTTCTTAAATATATCTTACTAACCTCAGCAAAAATAGATGGGATTAAAGCAAACATAATACATATTCCAACAATACCTATGCTTACAGGTGTTAGATAGAATAAATCATTTATACCAGGTATATATACTAATCCTACTAGTAGTACCACACTTATCAAAACTGACTTATTCATAAAAGCGTTAGAAAGTGGATTGAAAGAGAAAATACTCCTAGTCTGACTTCTTGCCGAATAAGCACGTAATAATTCACCTAAAACAATAGTCATAAATGCCATTGTATTTGCTATTTCGGGCGTATACATATTCAATCCAATCTTGAATACTATCAATATTGCAACCACTAATCCCAACGCTTGGAACGAGGCGGCAACAAAGAATGTCTTATCGGCAAGCGGCGCCATTGGGTCTTGTGGCGGCTGCAACATTGCATCATCTTCAGCTTTCTCCAACCCGAGAGCGAATGCTGGCAAAGAATCTGTCATAAGATTAATCCATAACAGCTGCATTGCGAGTAGCGGCTGAACTCCTCCAAAAAAACCAGAGAATATGGTAGCGAGAGTTACGATAAGCACTTCGCCAATATTACAACTAATTAAGAAATTAATAAACTTCTTAATATTACTATAAATAACTCTCCCTTCTTCAACAGCAGCTACTATGGAAGTGAAGTTATCATCGGTCAGAATCATATTGGCAGCTTGCTTGGCAACATCAGTGCCTGTAATACCCATAGCAACGCCAATATCTGCATTCTTAAGTGCAGGAGCGTCATTTACCCCATCACCAGTCATACAAACTATATTATTGTTCACCTTAATAGCATTGACTATCTGTACTTTGTTTTCAGGACTAACTCTAGCAAATACATTTACATCTTTGCCTAGTTCAAGAAGCTCATTTTCGGATAGTTTGTCCAGCTCCACACCACTATAAGCACGAGAGTCTTCATCACAAATCCCTAGCTTAGTACCTATAGCTTTCGCTGTAACCTTATGGTCACCTGTAATCATAACTACCCTTATGCCAGCTTTATTACATCTTAATATTGCATCTTTGACTTCCTGTCTTGGAGGGTCTATCATTGCACTTAGCCCTACAAAAGTCAAGCCCTCTTCTTTTACACCTTTTGTATTCTGTGTCTTATATGCATAGCCCAATACCCTAAGTGCTTTCGCAGAATAATTATCATTTATTTCCAGAATTTTTTTCTTGTCTTGCTCAGTAATATCTATTTCTTTTCCATTTACCAATAGCTTAGTTACCCTATTTAAAAGCGAATCCGTTGCACCTTTTGTATACAATACATATTTACCCTCTTTTGCTACTAATACAGACATCAATTTTCTTTCGCTATCAAATGGCATTTCATCAACTCGTGAATACTTAGTTTCTAATTCTTCATAACCATAGCCTGCCTTATACGCTGCAACTCGAAGAGCTCCTTCTGTAGGGTCTCCAATAATTTTATTCTCATTTTCTATAACTTCAGAATCATTACATAATGCCATATCTAAGAACATATGCTCAAAATTTTTGCTAATTTTATCCGATTTCTGATTAGTAATACCACCATCATATAGATAGCCTGTACCATCAAATGTAAGCTCATCGCTTAAATCATTTACATATGATACAAACATTCTATTCTGTGTAAGTGTACCTGTCTTATCTGAACATATAACTGTAGTTGAACCAAGAGTTTCAACATCCGGCAAATTCTTAATGATGGCATTCTTTTTCGCCATTCTACGCATACCCATTGCAAGCACTACTGTTACGACCGCAGGCAATCCCTCTGGTATACCCGCTACAGCAAGGCTTATTGAAAGCAATAGTACATCTTGAAACTCTTGCCCTTTCGCAAGTCCAATAAACATAAATGCAATAACAATTAGCACACATGCTATGGTAAGTATTTTCGCAAAACCAGCAATTTTCTTTTCAAGAGGAGTGCTCTCTTTCTTATGTTCAGTTAAAAATTTCGCAATTTTGCCTATTTCCGTATTGAAAGCTGTGCCTGTCACTACTCCAACGCCTCTGCCATAAGTTACATAAGTTGACATAAATAATGTATTCTTTCTATCAGCTAATGGTGTATTTTCGTCGAATACAATGTTATAATTTTTGTCTGACGAAACACTCTCTCCAGTAAGTGCGGATTCATCAACTTGAAGATTAGCACTCTCTATCAATCGCATATCTGCCGGCACAAAATCTCCGGTATCTAGTGTAACTATATCACCTACAACTAATTGCTTAGCATCGACTACTTCAATATCTCCATTACGAATAACCTTTGCAGTCGGACTAGACATTTTCTTAAGTGCGTCTATAGAGTCTTCCGCTTTCTTTTCTTGCACTACTCCAAGCACACAATTGAGGATAACAATAGACATTATTACTATACCATCTATATAACCCTCTTTCTCTATAATCGCTAGCACCACAGAAATTATGGCTGCAACTAATAAGACAAGGACTAGTGGAGACTTCAACTGTTGGAAAAACATAGCAATTATACTGCGTTTTTTCTCCCCAGTTATCTCATTTAAGCCGTCCTTCAGAAGCCTTTCTTTCGCATCAAGTGAGCTTAGACCGTCTCTAGTTACATTTAATTCTTTCATTACATCTTCGTGTTTTTTGTAAAAACTCATTTATTCAACCCTTTATAGTATTAATTATTAATTGATATTATATCATATTTGTATGAGTATGTATATAATTTTTGCTTTTTATGCTTTACATATTAAAAGCCTCGCCTTTCAATATTGAAAGGCGAGGCTATAATTATTTTCTAAATAATTATCATAATTGATATTTCTTATATGCAGTCATCCAATTTTCAACTGCCTCTTTATCATATTTTTCTGGAATACTAAGAGCAAGTTCTTTCGCCTTCTTTGAATCAATTGTTGCACTCTTAATCTTGAGCAATGAGAAAAGTTTTTTCCAACCTCTCTTGACTTTATCAAGAACCGCTTTATTATCTAAGACTATTTCTTGTCCTGTTGCTCCTGCCCCTAATTCAGCCGCACCTAGTACCCCCTTATCAAAGAAATAATTCAAGGTAGCTATAGAGAAGTCTAATATACAATTCTTTATAACTGCTATTGAAATCATATTTGCGCCAACCATTTTGAAATACTTGGCTTGATATGTCCATAAATTATTTATGCTGTAGTCTAGTTTATTCTTATCAATATCTATAATAGTTTCTGCTAAGATTTTGCCGCCACGTATTGAGGAACTGATTCCCGAACCGTTTATAGGAAGTGGCATGGATACCACATCGCCAACTGCAGCATAATTATCACCAATTATTTTGCTAAATGTTGCTCTAAGCGGTATATCAGCAATCATACCTCCACGAATGACTTTTCTACCAATACATGGTTGTACCTTTATTCTCATTTGTTCGATAATTTCTTCAACTTGCTTTATAGTAAGAGGATATACACTTCCAACTAGAATATCAGCCATATCATCTTGTGTCTTGAACCATACAATACCTTTTACGCCCTCGAACATAAAATATACACTGAATCTGTCTTCATACAGAATTTCTTTGGTTGTATCCATATCGAAGTATGCTCTATAAGTATGAAAAACTTCTCCCTCTTTGAAAGTTTTATCAATACCATAACTTTCTGGAAGTCCATCTCTTACTTGCGATCTCATTCCGGCACTATCAATAACCATATCACCAAGTATCTTCTCTCCGCCAACTATTAAACCGATAACTTTGCCTTTCTCAATTAATGGTTTATTAACTTTATTTTCAAATAAAATTTTCACACCTTTATCTGTAGCATTATCAATAAGGAGCTTATATAGAAGCTTTCTGTCTATATCATACTGGATGAGCTCAGGAGGCGGAGCCTCAATATGTACCGCAGTCTTACCATTAGGTCCGAAGAAAGTATTATCTTTTCTTAGATGCATATCCTCAGGATTGCGTTTTATCCCTATTAAGTCAAAGGTATCATTATCTATAGTATCATGCCAATCATATCCTAGTTCCTCACGTTTTCTTGATTCATATATTGTTACATCATACCCTGCTTCTGCCAATTTCGCAGCGGCACAAAGCCCGCCATGCCCACAACCTGCTATTAAAATCTTCTTCATTATTTTCCTCCGCAAATATAATAAATATATTGTATCATAATA
>CAZKXV010000051.1:0-8096 GCA_964556835.1 uncultured Clostridia bacterium | reverse complement strand
AAGTCCCTCATTAAGTATATCAGTATAAGGTGAACCAACTGAAGGATCAAATTCTAAGCCACTTGCTATAGTATCATATACAGGATTTCCCTCTTTACCCATAATATTTGGATCATCAAATTTCACTAATAATCTATTTAGATTAGCACCAGCGGTGAATTGACCACCATTAAACTCGAAATTAAGTCCGGCATTAAATCTATCACCAACATTAGTATAATTTTGTTGAATTAAAGTACTTCCTTCAATTTCCACAACAAGAGCATCAATTACGATACCTGAATCAATTACCAGCATATTCCAAACAGTTACAACGTAATCTTCAGTTACTTCTAAAACGACTGCATCATTTGTTATATTTAAGACAGAATATACCTCATTGTATACAAGAACCATATTATCAACTACATCATAATCAACACCTTGTACCCAAACAATGTCATCTCCTGTGCCTATAACTAGGTCAGGTCCCAAATCAGTAATAGCAACTGTTCCAATTGTAATATCTTCATTGATATTGAATTGAGTATAAGCTAGTTTATAATCATCTTCGACAACAAGAAGAGTGTTTCCGACATCGTTCTTGACAACTACATCACCAATCTCGAAATTGCCGACTGATGGATTGATAGTAACAAGATTGTTTTCAATGATATAACCAAACTCACTATAAGTATCAAAACCTATATAGAGAGATAATTCATCAATTTCAGGCAAGCTTAGCTCTAAACCAATCATTTCCTCAATAATTGTTAAAGCAATAGGACTTAAACCTAATGATAACTCATTCTTAGTAGCAGAAATATCACCTAAAAGCATAAATATATAGTTAACAGGATTAACCTTATAATCATACACTTTAAGCTCTATAGTTTCAGTATCTATAACTGGACCCGAGCCAGTATCTAGACTAGTTGTAAAAGTTACTGTATACCAACCGCCCGGAATTGCTCTAAGCTGTGAAGTAATAGCGAAGTGCATATTATCCTCTGAATCAATAACAAAATATCTAGTATAATCAGCGTTATTATAGACTATCGTACCACTATCTCTAGTTTCAATTTTCAAATTAGTAATTATCTCATTTTCAGCTAAAGTAATGCCGATAGTAGGATTCTTATAATCTTCATCATCTATTTCTGTCTGATGTAAGTAGTATGACTTATTACCTATCAACTCAACGCCTTCTACTATGTCTTCTGAGGCATTAGGTGTACCATCTAAAGTTATGTCTAACATCTCAAGAACATCCATAATATTCAACTTGATTTGAGGTAACCCCTTAGTAATAAGATTACCTTCTATATCATATTTATCAAGAATACCAATATCGATATAAGCATTCCCCTCTGATACATATAGAGAAAGTAAGAACTTGCGATTATCAGGGTCAGACACATCAAATAACTCAATCATAATCTTAGAATTCATAAGTAGTGATTCTATATCAATATTTACATTACCTGCTTTGATATCATCAATAAGTGTCATTAAATTTAATCTTCCACCAAAAATAGAATCCATAGCAATATCAGCATAGAAATTAAATTCAATATTAACATCACTAGGTAGAGTTTCAATAAAGAACTGGGTGCCTGTAACCTGTTCAAGATTATCAGTCAAGTCATAAACAAAAGCTGCAGCTTCATATCCGAAATTACCACTTAATTCTATATAAAGTGATTCCATATTATTGAAAACCATTGAATTATCTATTGCCAATTGAGTTTCTTCATCAATAAGTGAACCGCCGCCTTGGAAATCGATATTCAAACCGGATATATTGAAATTTATATAAGGGTCTAATTCAGGGTCTCTTGTAATATTATCATCATTAATAACCGAAAGTCTAAGATTAAATTCTAAGCCATTGATAGGATGAGAATTAATACCTACAGAAATTTCTGCAATATCATTTGCCCCTTCTAAACCTTCAAAGTCAACACCTAATAATTCAAAGATTGTATCTATTATACTAGGTTGAACAGCAATATTAATACCTCCTGATCTGGAAAAAGATATTAGAGATAAACTACCCAATATATTATCTACTAAATCAGGTAATTCAATTAATGCTCCACCATCTACAGCATCAGCGCCAACGCCTTCAGCAAACAATGAAATATCACCAAGAATAGCATTCAAGTCAGTACCTGTAATTCGGAAAGCAGGAATCCCCCATGATGGGATATCTATATAGAGAACGCCATTTTCGCTTACAATTGTTTCACCACCTACGACTTCTGTATATGTTTCTCCACCATTGAAGTAAATAGTTGCATAAGGTATCTCAATAGTTTCACCATTATAGAAGTAAGACCTATAGACATATAAATATAATTCTGTCTTTGCAAAATCAGTCAAATCAATATTTGCCTTAATATTCAAATAATAAGTATATTTAATGCTTTCATTTTCTGAATAAGCACTATCGTCGATAAGAATTTTTAGAAGTGAATCCATACCAGGATACATGCTTTGAATTATTGCACCTGCATCCTTATCCATAGCAACAGGATTAACTGAAATACCAACAGTCAATTCAAAATGAATCTTAGTTAGGTCATTTATTACAGCATATTTTTCTAATCTAGGATTACTAGACTCTCTAGTAGCCAAATCAGGATAATTAGTTATATTAGGATCCTCATCATCCACATAGAAAACAAGGCTACGCAAATCACGCATTCCAATCATAATCATAGTAGCATCCTCACCTAAAGCAGCAGGAACACCACCTAGAGATAACTTGATTTCGAAATTAGGAACACTTTCGTTCTCTTCTATAAGTACTGATGTGTTTGTAATAACAAGATTTGTAATATCAGTTTCAATTAAGAAAGTAAGGATATTATTTTCTATAGTGTAGCGAGAAGAATTAACAACTGTACCATCAGCAGTAAGCACAACATCTCCAAGAAGTAGTGCAGAATAGAAAGTAATCTGTGGAGCTACATTAGCAAAATATGAACCCTTTGTCAAAGCAGTTCCGTCATTAGAAATATGAAGATTAATGAAACTTCCAACTAATGTAATTACGTTACCAGCTATAGAATAATCGGAACCAACATTTAGTGTAATATCATTACCGGGAACAGTATCCCCATTATCATCAGTAATAACAATCTCGCCAAGAGTAATACTTGGATGTATAAACATTTGATTGCCATTGATATAATATTCACCCTCACTAATAATATAATCAAATACACCATCAGAAGAAACTATTTTCAAGTTATCATATTCAGTAATCATAGTAATTATATTCGCATGAACATAATAATCTGTATTCCTAATTAGTAGAATATCATCTTCAGTAGCATCATCAGCAGTATTAATTCCCAAGTCTATTATAGTAATATCATAAAGTGAAAGAGTAGGATTAACAGTAAGCACAGCACACTCTATTAGATAGTCCTTACCCTCGGACAATGTAGTTGTATTCTTAACCATAAGATTTGTAAGACTATCAAGTGCTGTTATAGTAATTTGATTACCAAATATAGAATACTCAGCAGTATCTAAAGCTATATCATCTTGATAAACCGATAGTTCTTGCATATCAATAGTATCTAAAATAGTAATAATAGTATCCCCTATATTATAATTTGCTTCGTTTATTACACCATTATCATCAGAGATTTCAATATCATCATAAGAACGATAAATAACTATTGCATCATTAAGTGCATTCACCATATAATCGACATTATATTCTAATACGTAATCATCTTCAGTACCAGGATCAGTACCATAATCTATTATAATAATATTTCCTACAGCAGCTGTATCTAATATTATTGGGGTTGCAATAGTATAATCCAATTCACCATATACAAATGATAGGTCGATAGAACTATTTGACAACAGATTAGTAGCACACTCACCAGGATCTAATTCAAGAGGACTATATCCTACATTAATAGCAAGTTCAATAGCAAAATCTGGAATATCAATAGCTGCTAAATCTTCAGGAGTAATTTCACCATGTCCTTCAACATATGACAAAGCACCAACAGAAAGTAAACGCCATATTACACCTGCAAAATTATCGCTAATAGTTATTTTGACACCTTGTGGTGAAATAGTAATCTTATCAATAATACTGAAAATATAATCTATAATAGAAGGATGGAATTCATCAGAAGCCGCCGCATCTGTAGCTTCTTCCTCAGGATTCAAAAGTGCGCCAATATCAAGACCTGTTACCTTGATGGAGTAGATTCCTAATGCTGGAGCATCAATATATAAAGATTCTTCTGCTCCTATAAAATAAGCTCTAAGGAATAGTTGCTGAACATAGCTACCTTCCCATAAATCAGTTTGCCAAATTTCTATTAAGAATTCACTTGAACCCAAGTCAATAATATTTATATTGGCATATATATCAAGAGTAAAAGTCGTATCTATATACTCTGAGACACTTATAGCAAAATTATCACTTAATAAGTGAGTGAAAATTCCCGATAAGTCAATAAGTTGCTCATCCATAATAGTACCAAGTGAAGCACTTGTAGCAATCGAAATAGTATCCAAATTGTTGAAAGAAACATATTCAAATGTATCATTAACTTCTTCAGGTCTTATACTGCTATCACCAAATATTACATCTTCAAGTGAAAACTCTGCATTAAAGCCACCACCATAAGAATGAATGGAAGAATCATTAACTAGATCCAAACCAAGACTAATAGTTTTTTCAAAAAGACTTACTCTAATATTTCCACCAGCAACAGTATCTGCATCCATATCCTCTGAGCCAAGTCCTAAAAGCGAAAGTATGTCCGCCGCTAGAGTATCATTAAAATCAACGAAAATACCAGAAGTACCTTCTTGATAAACGCCACCAATATATTCACCATCAGTGACCGTAATACTCTTAAACATGGATAATATAGTAGACAAAATGCTGTTATCAGCACCTTCTGCAGCTTGAGCATCATCTTCACCAGGAAGTAACTCTTCCAACGCAGCAAAATCAAAATCAAGCCCATCAATCATAATCTTAGGTATATCAAACCAAGGAATATTAATATATAATTCACCGGCTGCCACATCAAAGAAAGCTTCAATAACTGTAACGTATTCACTCATTCCACCAGCAATATCAATCCAAGAAATCTTAAGTAGAATTTCTGAATTCAAGAAATCTTTTATGTTAAGTTGCAAATCAATATCAACTTTAAGAGTACCACCTATAACATCTATACCAGATTCAATTTCTTCAACAGTATTATAAGTACCAAGTCCAAGAATATCAACAAAAATACTATCTTCTGTTACGCCCTCTAAGAAAGCTGATACAATACCACTAATATCATACCCAGGAGAATCAGGGTCTGTAGGTAAATCATAATCAATTAAACCTTGCATCTTAATAGTGATACTGTCATAATTTTCATAGCTCTTATGTTCATTAGTGTTATAAACTATTTCTTGAGAAACAAGCGAAATAGAGTAACTATTTATACCAATATTCAAGTATGGATCCTCGGTTTCACCAATGCCACGTTCAAAATTAATCTTAATCCAATGATTAGTATCGATAGGATCAAGTTCAATCCTTATATCCTTAATATTAGCACCAGCATTAAACTCACAGTCGCTAGGATCTAAAGCAATACCATCATTATTAACTACTAAAGAAGTGTAAGAAGTATAGAAAGCAATTATATTATTAGTTAGCTTATAATCAACATTAGGGATAAGAGTAATATCATTTAGTGGTTCTTCATCGCCCATATCATCAGTAATTGTAATCACACCAATAGTTATATCTGGATTGATTACACAAGATGAATTAATATTAGGACCTACAACCAAAGTGTATTTATTGGTAGGAATTAATTCGCTAGTAGTCGAATCTATTACGTTAGTTAGAACAAGATTGGTGTAAGAAGTATATACATATATAGTATTACCAGCTATTATAAAGTCCGCACCTTCTTCAAATACGATATCATCAGAAGCATCTTCAGGAGTATTCATATCATCCACTACAAGAAGAGTACTAATAGTAATATCATTATCAACAGTAATGTCTGCCTTAACAAGATTTGTAGAAAGGTCAATACCTAGAAGCTTGCTCACGCTATCCATTATAGTAGCAACTAGTACTATTGCAATATTTCCATCAGGCATAATATTAATTCTATCTATCATTCCTAGAATAGTGCCTATTAAATCTGTAGAGGAGTCTTCCGCTGCACTAGCTTCTGTCCCGCCATTAAGCAGGTTTTCTAAGCTAAGCATAGAAGTTAGATCTCCATCAATACCTAAGCCATCAAGCAAAGCGCCCAAGTCTAGATAAAATTCAATTTTTGCATCAGCATCAATAAAAGGTAAGTTCAAGAATAATCTACTATTACCATTATAATATATCTCCATAAAAATATCTCTAGGAGTTAAATCATCATTATCATTATCTTTCTGTATAGAAATAAGTAATTCCGAAGAAGCAATATCCGATAAATCAAGATTAGCTTTCAGAATAAGAACATAATCACGTTCTATGCCACCTTCATCAGGAACATATATAGGAAGAGAAATATCTTCCCCGATAATACCGCTAAGATAAGATCCAATATCAATCATACCGTTATTAATAGACAATTGAACTTCAACTTCAGCTTGAACTGAAAGATAAGTCAAGTCCTCAATAGAACCATATGAATTCAATTCTTCAATATCAATATTAGAATTGCCACCAAGCATAATATTAGGCACATCGATATTGAGAAGCATTTGAGTTCCGCCCTCAATAGTAACCACAACTTCTAAGCCATCTTCAAGGTTGAGAGAAGCATCTAACATTAGACTAGCACCAAGATCGATACCAAGCATTTCAAGTAAAACAGATAATAATTTCGCATTTAGATTAAGGAATAACCCATCAGAAGCATACAAAATACTTAGTGCAGCACCCGAAGTATCTATTTCGTCAGCAGCCTCTACTACAACGTCTTCTGCGCCTTCAGCTTCATCAAGAGAAAGTCCGAAAGGCATATCGCCATTCAATAAATCGTTAATGCTCAAGTGCATAGAAACTCTAGGAAGCCCTAATGGCGATAAATCTAAGTAAATAGTATTATTAAAATAATATATTGTCGCTAATAATTGCTCACCTATATAATTGCCTGATGCATCATAAATATTTCTTGAAACTACGACAGACATATTCATATCATCAATAATAAGACCAATATCATCTAAACTAGTTATTTCAAAAGCTCTAGAAATAGGTATGTTTAGTTCAATAGAAAGATTAAAGATTTGTTTTAATTCATCTACTTGCAGATCAAATAAATCCATATCTATAAGTGCGCCAATACCCTCAAGGCTTATTACATTAGTAGCCTCTGATTCGAAACCAAAAGATAAATCCCAAGTAATATTAATTGCACCCGCTTCAGAAACTGTAGAGAAACTATTATAGTTTATTTCAAACGGTTCATCAAGTGCGAAACTAAAATTACCTATTGAAATACCAATAAATATATTATCATAAGTATTGAAAGTGCAATCAGTATCAATATCGATAGCATCTCCTGTATTTTCAATTCTCAATTGAGTATATAAGGTATAGTCAAAAATAGTTATAACATTGCCAGAAATAGTGTATTCATCACCTAATACAAGAAGATAATCATCACCAGTGGGGAGAGTACCCATATCATCATATAAAGTAATGTCTCCTATTGTAAGGGCCTCATCAATAATAATATCAGTAGAAGTAATATCTATTTCGCAATCTGTTGCAAGGTCTATTGTGTCTCCGGAATTAATCATAGCTATAGTTTCTACAAAGATCATTAGGAATACAGTATTAGCATGAACAATAAAATCTGCATCCTCAACAAGAAGTACGTCATCTAAAATATCTGTAATATCTTTTTCGTCGGTAATAGTAAGAGTTCCCACTCTTATACTATTATCAATATTTATAGTGGATAGAATTGCTGGAGAATCATTAATAGTATAATTGAAGTGTTCAATTTCTACATCATCGTTTAGTATAAGAAGATTAGTGAATGAAGTATAAATAGTAATAAAACTATCATATACATCATAATCAATTTCTGAAACAAGAGCAACAT
>CAZKXV010000050.1:0-8204 GCA_964556835.1 uncultured Clostridia bacterium | reverse complement strand
TAATCCAGAACATATGGCACAACTTAAGGAATTGGATATCAATACTATCGATATAGTAGTTGTGAATTTATACCCATTCAAAGCAACAATTATGAAAGAAGATATCAAGCTTCAAGATGCAATTGAAAATATTGATATTGGCGGTCCAACAATGCTTAGAAGTGCCGCAAAGAATTATCAGGATGTCTGTGTGCTTGTAGACCCTAACGATTATTCGAAAGTACTTAATGAATTGAAAAAGGGCGAAGTTTCCTTAGATACGAAGTTCTATCTAATGTATAAAGTATTTACGCATACTGCTGTATATGACAGTTTGATTAGCAACTATATGCGTGCACAATTAGGAATAGAGTTTCCTGATAGTGTAGCTTTTGCTTATGAGAAACAACAAGATTTAAGATATGGCGAAAATCCACATCAGAAAGCTTGTTTCTATAAAGAGTGTTTGCCTGTAAAGGGTTCATTAGCATTAGCTAAGCAACTTAACGGTAAGGAATTATCTTATAATAATATTAATGATACTAATGCAGCTCTAGATATTCTGCGTGAACATACAGAGCCTACTATTGTAGGATTAAAGCATGCTAATCCTTGTGGTGTAGGAACAGCAGCTAGTATACATAAAGCTTACTTGAATGCTTATGAAGCTGACCCAATATCTATATACGGCGGTATTATCTCTAGTAATAGAACTATTGACAAAGCAACAGCCGAAGAAATTGTTAAGATATTTATTGAGATAGTAGTTGCCCCTGATTATGAAGATGAAGCACTTGAAATACTTAAAACTAAACCAAATCTAAGAGTTCTTAAGCTCGAGACTATAAATGCACCAGTAGAGAAAACTAGTTATGATATGAAAAAACTACTTGGTGGCTTGTTGGTACAAGACTATGACATTGGATTGATAGAAGGAATTAAGGTCGTTACAAAAAAACAACCTACTGAAGCACAAATGGCAGATTTAATATTTGCGATGAAAGTAGTAAAACACGAGAAGAGTAATGCAATAGCACTAGTAAAGGATAGCAAGACTATTGGTCTTGGTGTTGGTCAGACAAATAGAATTTGGGCTGCTAATCAAGCTATTGAACATGCAGATGATAGAGCGAAAGGCTCGGTATTATCTTCGGATGCATTCTTCCCTTTCCCTGATTGCGTGGAAGTTGCTGTAAAGGCAGGTATAACTGCAATTATTCAACCGGGCGGAAGCATACGTGACCAATTAAGTATTGATATGTGCGATAAGCACGGCATTGCGATGGTATTCACTGGTATGCGCCATTTCAAACATTAATAACGATTAGGTGTACGATATGATGAAAGATATCCTTGTAGTTGGCAGTGGCGGTAGAGAGCATGCCATTATAATAGCTTTAAAGAAAAGTGCGAATTGTGGCAAGCTTTATTGTGCTTCAGGAAATGCAGGAATTGCTGAACTAGCGAAATGTATAGCAATTGATGTTATGGATTTTAAGGCAATAGCTGATTACACTTTGGATAACAAAATAGACTTAGTTGTAGTAGCTCCCGATGACCCACTTGCAGGCGGACTTGTCGATTATCTAGAAGAGAGAGGAATCCGTGCTTTTGGCCCTAATAAGCGAGCTGCTATCATTGAAGCAAGTAAGTCTTTTTCGAAAGAGTTGATGAAGAAATACAATATACCAACTGCAGAATATGAACTATTCGAAGACTATGCTAAGGCTAGATTATATCTTGAAACTGCGAAAATTCCAATAGTAATTAAGGCGGACGGGCTTGCATTAGGCAAAGGTGTTATAATCTGCGAAACTAGAGAACAAGCATTTCAGGCAATTAAAGAAATGATGGTGGAGTCAACTTTTGGACAATCGGGTAAAGCTGTCGTAATAGAAGAATTTATGACAGGGAAAGAGGTTTCTATACTCGCATTTTGTGATGGTAAAACGGTTATACCTATGGTATCTTCTCAAGACCACAAAAGAGCTTATGACAACGATGAGGGATTGAACACAGGAGGAATGGGTACTTTTTCGCCTAGCAAAGCATATTCTGAAGAATATAAAGCGAAGGCAATGGAAACAATTATTCTTCCAACAATTCATGCAATGGCTACAGAGGGCAGAGCATTTAAGGGTGTATTATATTTTGGACTAATGTTGACGGATACTTGCCCAAAAGTCGTAGAGTATAATGCAAGATTTGGTGACCCAGAAGCACAAGTTGTATTGCCACTGCTTAAGACAGACTTGATTGATATAATGGAAGCCTGTATAGATGGCACACTTGATAAGAAGAATATAGAGTGGCTTGACAAAAGTGCAGTTTGTGTTATCCTAGCTAGTGGCGGTTATCCGATAAAATACACTAAAGGTTACAAGATTACATTTAACCATAATCCAGATGAAGTAACCATATATCATGCAGGCACTAAGTCGTTAGATAATGGTTATATAGTTACTAATGGCGGGAGAGTTCTTGGAATAACAGCTGTAGCTAATACTATTGAAGAAGCTCGAATATTAGCATACAAGAATGCTGATAAGATTGTATTTGAAGGTAAGCATTTTAGAACAGATATAGGGATAAAACTATGATAAGAAGACTATACGTAGAGAAAAAAGAAGGTTGTAGAACCAACGCTAATAAAATTAAGAACGATATCAAAGAAATGTTGGGTATCGATTTATCGGAATTTAGAGAATTCATTAGATACGATATCGAAGGGATTAAGAATGCTGATTATGAACTTGCTAAGAATACAATTTTTTCAGAATTGCCGATAGATACAATCTATGAGGAAGTTTTACCAAATTTAGAAAATTACAAAGTCACAGTAATTGAATATTTAGCAGGACAGTATGACCAAAGGGCAGATAGTGCAAGTCAGTGTGTTCAACTACTTACAAAACTTCAAAAACCGCTTATTAAGTGTGCAAAAGTGTACGCATTTATAGGGGCGAATGAGCAAGAGTTTCAATCAATCAAGTCATTTCTTATAAATCCAGTAGAGAGCAGAGAAGGTTCTCTTGATAAGCCCGATACACTTCAGCAAACTATTATCCCTCCCAATAAGGTAGAGATATTAGAGAATTTTATTAATTATAGCGATGAAGAAATATACGAATATCATAGAACTATCGGATTTGCGATGAGTATAGCTGACTTGATATATGTTAGAGATTATTTCATATCTACAGAACGTCCTCCAACTATCACAGAGCTTAAAGTTATAGATACCTATTGGTCAGACCATTGCAGACATACTACTTTCTTGACAGAGCTTATTGATATTAAGATTTCTAGTAATAATCCTCATATTGCGAAGGCATTAAAGCTTTATGGTGATTTGTTTAGTGAGATTAATGGTACAAGGCATGATAAGTACAAATGTCTTATGGATATAGCTGTTATAGCAGGTAAGAAACTTGTTAGAGATGGAATACTTGATAATATGGATATTTCAGATGAGATTAATGCCTGTTCTATCGATGTAAAAGTTGATAACAATGGTAAAGAGGAAGACTGGTTGATAATGTTTAAGAATGAGACACATAATCATCCTACTGAGATAGAGCCATTTGGTGGAGCTGCTACTTGTTTAGGAGGCGCTATACGTGACCCATTGTCTGGCAGAGTGTATGTTTATCAGGCTATGCGTGTAACAGGTGCTAGTGACCCTAGAGAGTCATTTGCGGATACCCTAAAAGGCAAATTGCCACAAAGCGTACTTACAAAAACAGCAACTAGTGGTTTCAGCAGTTATGGCAATCAAATAGGCTTAGCTACTGGTATTGTAGATGAAATGTATCATAGTGGATATAAAGCAAAAAGACTGGAGACAGGTTTTGTAATAGGCGCTGCTCCCAAAAAGAATGTAAGAAGAGAAAAGCCTCAAGCAGGAGATATTGTTGTATTGCTTGGTGGAGCTACAGGTCGAGACGGTTGTGGCGGAGCTACGGGTAGTAGCAAGGCACATACTATTGACTCTGTCGAAGAGTGTGGTGCAGAAGTGCAGAAAGGCAATCCTCCAGTAGAGCGAAAAATACAAAGACTTTTCCGTAACCCTAAGGCATCGGCTCTTATTATCAAGTGTAATGATTTTGGTGCAGGCGGAGTATGTGTTGCTATAGGTGAGTTGGCTGATGGTATTGATATAGACTTAGATGAAGTGCCTAAGAAATATGAGGGACTAGATGGCACAGAACTTGCCATAAGCGAGAGTCAAGAGCGTATGGCAGTAATGTTGAAACCTGATAAAGTTGAAGAATTCACTGCATATGCAAGTGAAGAGAATTTGAATTGTACTAGGGTTGCTAAGGTTACTGATGAGGGCAGAATAAGAATGTACTGGGGCGGGAATGAAATAGTCAATATTAGAAGAGATTTCCTTGATACTAATGGAGTGAAGCAAATCGCAAAAGCTAGTATTAATGAGAAGATTACTAATTATATTAATATACCTAATGCCGTTATAAGCGAATATCTAGAAAAAAATGATTATTTGGAAGCAATACAAGCAGAACTTAAACGGATTAATGTAACTGCAAAGAAAGGAATGTCTGAAACATTTGACTCAACTATCGGAGCAAGTAGCGTTCTGTTACCTTGGGGCGGTATAACTCAAACAACACCAGCACAAGCAATGGCAGCGAAAGTACCTGTTTCAGGTGAAACGGATACGGTAACAGTATGTGCTTATGGTTGTTATCCAGAGTTAAATGAAAGCTCTCCATTTGTTGGAGCAATATATTCAATCATATCCTCTATTAGCAAGGTGGTAGCAAGTGGTGTCAACTATAAGACAGTACGCTTAACACTGCAAGAATTTTTTAAGAAATTAGGTCAAGATGCAACTCGTTGGGGAGAGCCTCTTTCAGCATTATTAGGTGCTTTATATGCTCAAATGAATCTAGGTATTGGTGCTATTGGCGGAAAAGATAGTATGAGTGGAACTTTCGAGGATATAGATGTTCCTCCAACTCTTATTTCATTTGCAGTCGGATTAGGAAAAGCAAGTGAAATAATTACTAATGTTTATAGTGAAGAGGGTACATTATATCTTATCAAATTGGATAGAGATAATAATTCTATTCCTAATTTCGAATATGTGTTGAAAGTATGGAATTATTTGTATGCCCATAGAAAAGAAATTATGGCAACAAGTGTAGTAGAAGAGGGTGGTGCAATAATTAGCATTATTAAGTCCGCACTTGGTAATAGTATGGGAGTACAATTCGAAAGCTGCGAAAGCGATTTGTGGCAACCTAGATTTGGAGATATTGTTATACAGACTAAGACTAAGCCTCAAGGTATCGAATGTACAAGAATAGGCAAGGTAAATAATACTGGAACTGTTTCTATTAATAATGAACTCGTTGCAACGGATAGCCTAGCGGTTGAATATCTTAGCACTTTAAGTAAGATTTTCCCAATTACAGCTTGTGCTTCAGGAGAAGCAAATTATAAACCTTATAAATGTTTAACTCGTAAGGCTAGTAGCATAAAAATAGCAAAACCTAAAGTATTTATTCCCGTTTTCCCCGGAACTAATTGTGAATATGATACGGCTAGAGCATTCGAGAAAGCTGGTGCTGAGACCGAAATGTTTGTTATAAGAAATCAAAGTGCAACAGATATTGCTGAATCAGTATCACAAATGGCAAGACTTATTAAAAACAGCCAAATTGTAGCATTCCCAGGTGGTTTTTCGGGTGGTGATGAGCCAGATGGAAGTGGCAAGTTCATCTCAACTACTTTCCGTAATCCTGTTATTGCTGAAGCTATAATGGATTTACTCAATAATAGAGATGGCTTAGCTTTAGGTATTTGTAATGGTTTTCAAGCTTTGATTAAGCTTGGGCTTGTTCCTTATGGTAAGATAATAGAACAGAATAATTCTTCAAGCACATTGACCTATAATAATATTTCTAGACACGTTAGCACAATTTCAAGAGTTATTGTATCTAGCAATAGTTCTCCGTGGTTATCAGAATGCAATGTAGGTGATGTATATTCTGTAGCTATAAGTCATGGTGAGGGTAGGTTTATTGCTCCAGCAGAAGAAATACAAAGGTTAGTTCAAGCTGGACAAGTTGCTACTCAATATGTAGACCTCGAAGATAAGGTTACTATGAAATCCCCATACAACCCTAATGGTTCTATGAATGCAATTGAGGGGATATTATCTCCTGATGGTAGAGTATTTGGCAAAATGGGACATATTGAGAGAATAGGCAAGAATTTGTATCGAAACTATATTGATGAATTTGATATGAAAGTATTCCAAAGTGGAATAAATTATTTCAAATAGGATAATAAAAAATGCTAGGAATGCCTAGCATTTTGAATAGGAGATAAAATGGCATTTTTACCTGTAAATTGCAACAACAAAATATACGATTTTGTAATGATTACGGCGGACGCATATGTAGACCACCCTTCATTTGGGCATGCTATTATTTCAAGATTGGTTGAAAGTATGGGTTTTTCTATTGCTATTATTCCTCAACCGCAAGTCTTAGATGATTACTTGAAATGTGGTGTTCCTAAATATGGAATTCTTATAAGTAGTGGCGTTGTAGATTCTATGGTCTCTCATTATACAGTAGCCAAGAAACGTAGAAAAACAGACAGTTATAGCGATTGTGGTAGAACTGGTATGCGTAAAGATATGGCTACTATTGAATACGCTAAGAGCGTGCGTAAGGTTATGGGTGATATACCTATAATTGCAGGTGGTATAGAGCCTAGTCTTAGGCGATTTGCTCATTATGATTATTGGCAAGACAAAGTTATGGAGTCCATACTTGTTGAAAGTGGTATAGACTTAATAATATATGGTATGGGCGAGCGTCCTATTCGGGAAATACTTCATCTTGTCAGTAAAGGTGTCCGTATCCAAAGTATCAAATCAATTAATGGTACTTGTTATATGGATTCTTACGAGAGTATTAGTAATCGTCTTCAAGATAAACTTGAAGAAGGCAAAGTGAAATTTTGTCCTTCTTATGATGAGATTATCAATAATAAGAAGAGCTATCTAAGAGCTTTCAGAATGCAGAATTATACTGATTGTCATATTGTTCAGAAAATGGTTAAAAATTATGTAGTTGCAAATCCAGCAAGTGTGCCATTGACTGTGGCTGAAATGGATGAAATTTATGCTTTTCCATATATGAGGGATTTTCATCCTATGTATGAAAATGTTCCTGCTATAGAAGAAGTGAAATTTAGTATTACTTCACACAGAGGTTGTTTTGGTGGTTGTAATTATTGTGCGCTTAACTATCATCAGGGAAGAATTATACAGAAAAGAAGCAAAGAGTCTATAATTGCAGAAGCAAAAATACTTACGAAACTAGATGGATTTAAGGGTTATATTCACGATGTAGGTGGACCTACTGCAAATTTTCGTAATGTGGCTTGCCAGAAACAGCTTAAAGGCGAGATATGCTATGATAAGACCTGTATGGGATTCAATCCTTGTAAAAGTGTAATAGTTGACCATAGTGAATATTTGGATATTTTGAGGGCTGTTAGGAAAATTGATGGTATCAAGAAGGTATTTATTAGAAGCGGTATAAGATATGATTATCTTATGTTAGATAATAAAGAAGTACTTGATGAAATTGTCGCTTATCATGTTAGCGGACAACTCAAAGTTGCCCCAGAGCATTGTTCAGACGATGTTCTTCAAATAATGAACAAGAGTTCTTTTGATAAATATTTAGAGTTTGTTAAGAGGTTTAAGCGTTCCACAGAAACAGCTGGGAAAGAACAATACATTGTTCCTTATTTTATTTCTTCGCATCCTGCTGCTACACTAAAAGATGCGGTACAGATGGCAGAGTATTTGCATAGTATTGGGCATATGCCTGAGCAAGTACAAGATTTTTATCCTACACCATCTACAAAATCAACTGCAATGTATTATACTGGTATCAATCCGGATACAATGCAACCTGTATATGTAGCAAAGACAAGTGAGGAAAAAGCTATGCAAAGAGCTTTATTGCAATACAAGAAAAAAGAGAATTATGGTATTGTATATAAAGCATTGATAATGGCAGGACGCAAAGATTTGATTGGTAATGGTCCAAAATGCTTGATTAAGGATAAAATACCGTTATCCAATAGCAACAATAATTTTAAGAAGATAAATGGTCAAACTAAGAACAGACAGAAGAAATAATGTCTTGTATTAGTTGAATAGTTTAGTA
>CAZKXV010000049.1:0-8216 GCA_964556835.1 uncultured Clostridia bacterium | reverse complement strand
CTACGAAGAACTGTCTTTATAGGAACTTTGGATAACATAATCACTAATAATATAAATGCTAGTGTTAAGGCATATCCACTAAAAGAATTAATTAGAAATATGATTACAATATATAATACTACTGCAATCAACTTAAATCTAGAATCCATTCTATGAATTACTGAGTTTGATGGATAAAATTGTCCGAAAGTAATATTATTCATTGACAACACCCGCAATATTACCAGTTATATATTCTATTAGTTGATGAAATTTATATATATCCTTTGGAACAGAAATACCTTGAGCTCTCATATTATTTGCAATTTTAACTACTGCGGGAATATCAAGTCCCATTTCATATAATTCATCTGCGTGATAGAATAAATCTTGTGGCTTAAGGTCATATATTAATTTAGCTTTGTTGAAAACAATTACCCGTGTACAGAACTCGGCAATCTCATCAATATCGTGAGAAATCATAATAATGGTAGTTTCGCTTGTTTCTCTAAGTTTCTTCACCATATCAAGTATTTCTTGCTTACCAAGTGGATCAAGCCCTGCAGTTGGTTCATCAAGTACTAGTACTTTAGGCTGCATAGCGATAACTCCTGCTATTGCAACCCTACGTTTTTGACCACCCGAGAGGTCGAAGGGAGAGCGATTCTTAATATTATCGAAATCCAAGCCCACAAGCTCTATAGCATTTCTTACCGCAATATCTATTTCTTCTTCTAGCATACCAATGTTTTTAGGTCCAAAAGACACATCAGCATATACAGTTTCATCAAAAAGTTGGTATTCAGGATATTGAAAAACCATACCTACGATACCACGCAATTTACGCAAATCCGCTTTTTTTTGAGAGAGGTCTATTCCAAAAGCCACAATTCCACCGCTTTGCAACTTAAGCAATCCGTTCAAATGCTGAATGAAAGTAGATTTACCTGAGCCTGTATGCCCGATAATTCCTAGAAAATCATTTTCTTTAATCTCTATCGATACCCTATCTAACGCCATTTTCTCGTAAGGACTGCCCGCTGAATAGGTATAGCTTACATTGCTTACATCAATCGACATATCCTATCGCTTAACTCCTTTTCATTAGTAATATAACCTTGAACATCAATCCCTTTATTAAGAAGTTCCATTTGTATAGACTGTATAATTGGAATATCTAAAGAATATGCTCTTAGATTAACTTCATCTTGGAATATATTCTCGGGCGTATCGTCCATAACTATCATACCTTTATTTAGCACAATTAATCTATCTGCGCCTATAGCTTCTTCCATATGGTGAGTAATATGGATAACTGTAATATTTTCTTCTTTGTTAAGGCGATGAATTACGCTCATAACCTCTCGCCTACCCTTAGGGTCTAACATAGCAGTAGATTCATCAAGCACTAACACACTTGGTAGCATAGCAAGAACAGCAGCTATTGCAATTCTTTGTTTCTGTCCTCCACTCATTTTGAACGGGGTGCTATGCCTATGATCACTCATTCCTACGGCTTCAAGTGCCCAAGCCACTCTTTCTATAATCTCTTCTCTAGGTATCCCCAAATTCTCAGGACCAAACGCAATATCATCTTCTACAATACTAGCTATCATCTGATTATCTGGATTCTGAAAAACCATACCAACTCTAGCTCTAATATCAAATATCTTAGTTTTATCTCTAGTATTTATTCCGAATGCATATACTTCGCCCTTTGTTGGAATTAACAAACCATTAAGTAACTTAGCAAGAGTAGACTTTCCACTACCATTGCTACCGCACATCACAACAAATTCACCTTGGCAAATTTCCAAGTTGATTCCATTTAATGCAATAATAGGCTTAGAGTCCAACTGCCTATAAGCATATGATACATTTTCTATCTTAATTGCTTGCACTTCCTTACATAATCTCCTAATAATTTATTTGTATTTAATTGTATCACAACTATTTTATTTTATCAATTCATTGTATACCCTGTTTTTGTTTTATGTTTACAACATATATACATTTCAAATACAGTCATTTTGCATTTTTTTCTACCAGTTCTTTGCTATTTATGGTCATATTATTTGACTAATAGACTAGTAAAGTATATAATTAGTCTGTTATAAATTTAACAGAGTTATGTTAATTTTATACTTAGTGTTAATACTAGTCTAAAGGAGGCTTAATATAAATGAGCAAAAAACTTACTGTTGATGGTAATACTGCTGCCGCTTACGTAGCTTATGCGTTTAGTGATGTTGCATCTATTTACCCAATAACCCCATCTTCTCCTATGGCAGAATCCGCAGATATGTGGGCTGCAGCTGGCGAGAAAAATATCTTTAATCAAGAAGTTAGAGTCGCTGAAATGCAATCTGAAGCGGGTGCAGCAGGTGCTGTTCACGGTTCTTTAGCAGCAGGCGCTTTCACAACAACCTTTACTGCAAGTCAAGGTCTGTTATTAATGATTCCTAATATGTACAAAATTTCGGGCGAATTATTACCATGCGTATTTCATGTAAGTGCAAGAGCTTTAGCAGCTCATGCTCTATCAATTTTTGGTGACCATTCTGACGTAATGAGTTGTAGAATGACAGGTTTTGCAATGACTGCATCATGTTCAGTACAAGAAGCGCTTGATATGGCATTAGTTTCACATCTTGCCACTCTTAAGTCAAAAGTTCCATTCCTTCATTTCTTCGATGGCTTCAGAACTTCTCACGAAGTTTCTAAGATTGATGCTCCTGAATATGCAGATATGGCGAAGCTTATTGATTGGGATACTATCAAGAGGTTCCGTGCGAATGCACTTAACCCAGAAGCTCCTATTCAACGTGGTACAGCTCAGAATCCAGACATATATTTTCAGAACAGAGAAACTGCAAATAAGTACTATCTTGACACTCCAGCTATCGTTGAAGAAGCAATGCGTGATGTTGAGAAATTGACTGGCAGAAGTTACAATCTATTTGATTATTCGGGTGCACCTGATGCAACTAAGGTAATCGTTATAATGGGTAGTGGAGCTGAAACAGCTGAAGAGACAGTTAATTATTTGGTAGCTAAAGGCGAGAAAGTAGGCATTATCAAAGTAAGATTATACAGACCTTTTGCAACAGCTAAGTTTATAGAAGCATTACCTAAAACTGTGAAAAATATTTGTGTTCTTGATAGAACAAAAGAACCAGGTGCAATCGGCGAACCTCTATATCTTGATATTATAACTGCACTATATGAAGAGGGCGTTACAGGTATCGAAGTTCTTGGTGGCAGATATGGACTAGGTTCAAAAGAATTTACTCCATCTATGGTCAAGGCAGTATTTGAGAATGCAACAGCTAACGGCAAGAATCATTTCACTATAGGTATCAATGATGATGTAACTAATACTTCACTTGATTATAGTAATTCTATTGTTACTGCACCTAAGAGTGCTATTAGATGCAAGTTCTATGGACTAGGCTCTGATGGAACAGTCGGCGCAAACAAAAACAGTATTAAGATTATTGGTAATTACACTAATAAATACATTCAAGGCTATTTCTCTTACGATAGTAAGAAGAGTGGCGGCATTACAGTTTCTCACCTAAGATTTGCTGATGAACCTATCCAAAGTAGCTATCTAATAGATGCAGCTGACTTTGTTGCTTGTCATAATCCATCTTACATTACCCGTTATGATATGTTATCTGCTATCAAAGATGGTGGAAATTTCCTATTGAACATCAATATGCCAATAGAAGAGATTGAACAAGCTATCCCAGCAGTTGTCAAGAATACTATCGCTAAGAAGAATTTGAAGTTCTATATTATTGATGCTAGAAAGATTACAGAAAGTATAGGACTAGGCAACAGAATAAGTACAGTTATGCAGGCTTGTTTTTTCAAGTTAGCTAACGTTATGCCTTACGAAGAAGCTTCTAAGCATATGAAAGAATATGTAGTTAAGACTTTCACTAAGAAAGGCGAGAAAATCGTCAATATGAACTGCTTAGCTATAGATATGGCTACAGAACACCTTACTCAAGTAGATTATAGCTCCGATTGGGCAACTACTACTGAAGGTGCACCACTAGCTGAAGTTGCTGATGATAAGTATTTCAAAGAATTTATCAATCCTATCCTAATCCAAGAAGGCGATAACCTACCCGTTTCTAATTTCAATGCAGATGGTTCAGTTCCTACTGGCACAACCAAATTTGAGAAACGTGGCGTAGCAGTTACTGTACCTCGTTGGATTAAGGATAATTGTATTCAATGTAACCAATGTTCATTAGTATGCCCTCATGCAGCTATCCGACCTGCTCTTGCTACTGCTGATGAATTAAGTGGCAAGCCTACTGAATTCAATACTGTTTCTGCGAAAGGCATTCAAGGTTATGAATTTAGAATGCAAGTTAGCCCATTAGATTGTGTTGGCTGTAATTCTTGTGTAAATGTTTGTCCTGCTAAGAACAAGGCTCTTGTTATGGAACCACTTGAAGACTCTCTAAAAACCGAGAAAGAAAACTGGGAATACCTTGTTGAACTTCCAGCTACTACTGCCGAAATCAAGCCAGCAACAGTTAAAGGAAGTCAATTCTGTCAACCGCTATTTGAGTTTTCAGGAGCTTGTGCCGGTTGTGGAGAAACCCCTTATGTTAAGTTGGTTACTCAATTATTTGGCGAAAGAATGGTTATTGCTAATGCAACAGGCTGTTCTTCTATCTATGGTGGCTCAGCTCCAACTTGCCCATATACAACTACTAAGAAAGGTTATGGACCAGCTTGGGCTAATAGCTTATTCGAAGATAACGCAGAGTATGGTTATGGTATGAACCTAGCATATGGTCAAAGAAGAGCTAAAGTTGCTGCAGATATTACATCTGCACTAGAACTTAAAGTTTCTGGAGAAATTGCTGACCTATTTACTAAATGGATAGAGACAAGAAAGGTTGAGAAAGAAAATACTCCTATCTCTGAAGCAATCAAAGAAGCTCTTCCTACTGCTATCGCAAGTGCAACACCTGAACTTAAAGAATTATTGTCAAGTATCCTTGAGCAAGCTGACTGCCTCATCAAGAAATCTATTTGGATTTTTGGTGGCGATGGTTGGGCTTATGATATTGGATACGGCGGACTTGACCACGTTCTAGCTATGAACGAAGATGTCAATATCTTAGTACTAGACACAGAATTGTATTCTAATACAGGAGGACAAGCAAGTAAATCTACTCCATCATCAGCAATCGCTAAGTTTGCCGCAAGTGGAAAGAGAACTAAGAAGAAAGACTTAGGTATGATGGCAATGAGCTATGGTTATGTATATGTTGCACAAGTATCTATGGGTGCAAATACTGCTCAATGTGTCAAAGCTATCAGCGAAGCTGAAGCTTATGATGGACCTTCAATAGTAATAGCGTATGCTCCATGTATCAATCAAGGTATCTCAATGGCAATATCACAACAACGTATGAAAGAAGCTGTTCTATCTGGCTATTGGCACTTATTCAGATTTAACCCAGATTTGAAAGATGCTGGCAAAAATCCATTCGTATTAGATAGCAAAGAACCTACTATGGATTATGTAGAGTTTATTACAGCAGAAAATAGATATAAGCAACTTCCTAGAATTAATAAGAATGCTGAATTCTTATTCAAGCAATCTGCTCTTGAAGCAGCTGAAAGATTAGAATCTTACAAGAAACTAGCTAATCAGTAATTAATAACCTATAAAGAATACAAAACCTCCATATGAGATTTATATCATACGGAGGTTTTTTTATATGGCAGATAATATATAGAAAGAGAAATACCTCTATAATTAATTCTTAAACTGCCCCATAAAAAATTAAATATGTATCACTCATAGTACTACCAAATTCAATACTATATGGAACTATAATAAATTGATTATTGATTACAGTTGGAGGAGTAGAATATTGAGCCAACGATAACAAAGCAGTATTATTGGATAAATAGAAATAATCAGCCATTCCATCCTTTTACTAATTAAAAGATATACAAATCCTTATAACAGAATGACACAAAGAAAAGCACTTTAATAATACCTAGCTGACTAGTCAGCTAGGTATTATTAATAAACACTAGGATTTTGCTTTACCTGTCTTAAAATATGATAGACATCTTGAATGCCGATATTGGTATGCCTTACTAATTACCTTACCCGAATAATTGTACTAGGACTTAAGCCTGTAAGTATTTCATTTATAGAATATTTGCTATTTGCGATAATCACTTCAGTTCCGATAGTGACAGGTTTCTTAATATACTCTAGTTTCGCACTTGCACCATTTGCACCCTCTCTGCTCGAACCATTACAATTCAACTGGCACTCGCTTATATTGTCTAAAAGTTCATTAATATCCTTACCCGCTATTTCTCTAATTAATGTTGTGCTGTCTTTAGGGTTCGTGTATATGCCCTCCACATTAGTTAGTATAAGTAATCTTCTAGCTTTAACCAAGCAAGCTATTTCACTTGCCGTTTCATCATTATCAATCCCACTTACTGGCTCTATCGTAGTACTCTTTAAGTCTTCTAATTCCCACTTCATATTTTCTTCTGAACTTACTGCATCGTTATAATTAACAATAGCTATCGCTTTCTGTTCCTTACAACGCATTAGCGTATTCATTAGATGTTCTCTCTTAAGTTCATCATTAAAATGTTGGTGTTCAATCAGTATCTGCCTTACACTATAATTACTATCTATGTATTGCCTGTATGTCTGCATCAATATTGCTTGCCCTTGTGCCGCATAGTCAGTCTTATTATCGCTTTTATCACCGCTCAAAGGCTCACCTGTTCTACGTATATAATCAAGCCTACCTATCTCAACTGCCCCACTAGTAACCCAAATCATTTCTGGAGTAAGACAACGTGAAACTCTAGCAATGGTATTATAGTCCATATCATTACCCACTTTATCAACTAAAGCCATTGAGCCAATCTTGCCTACCAATTCATAATCAAATTTCATATAATCTCCTCTTTCATATTTCCAACAAAATCTGCGAATGCATCGAATGCTAGCCTTGCAGCTTTCACTTTGGAAACATTATATGTATCAACAACAATATCACAATACTCAGCAATCTTATCATCAGCTTCAAGACACGAATATTTAAGAAGTGGTCTCAAATAATTTGTTCTATCACCTTTCACTCTATTTTCTAAGCTTGTCTTGTTTGTTCTTATATAGATAATATAGTGATTTGCTGAAATGCTCGCCAAATTAGACAAATCTATCAATGCTGTTGAAGTTGTGCCTAGCACAGTACCACAATAATCCTTAACTGACTTATATTTTTTCTTTTCGGCATTAAGATAGAAATCGATGCCCATCTGGCTGATTACTTCGCCTGTCCCACAAATAAGTGCATAATCCATATACTTAGCAAAATCGAAAAACCGCATTTTAGCTTTCTCAGCAAATAGCTGAGCAACTTTCATATTATAATCAGTTGAAAAACCAACAATTGCGATATTCTCTTTGAAAAACATTGTATAATTTATTCCATCAAGGCTTTCACAGCAAGTATATAGCTATTCATTCCAAACCCTGTAATAGTACCATATGCTACGGCGGAAATTACTGATGTATTTCGGAATTCTTCACGGGCTGCAGTATTAGTAATATGTACTTCCACTACTCTTGTATTAGTAGTGGCAATAGCATCACGGATAGCATAACTATAATGAGTATAAGCACCTGCATTAAGCACAATACCCTCGACTTTACTGTCAATAATCGCATTTACAAGCTCGCCCTCAATAGCAGATTGAAACATAGATATTTCTACGCCATCAATAGAATTAAGCTTTTGCTGCAAATCGGCAAGCGAAAATTTGCCATACTTGTCCGGCTCTCTCTCGCCCAGTTTATTCAGATTTGGTCCATTAATAATTAGAATTTTCATATCGCACTACCTCAAAATATTTTTATGATTATACCACAATTTTGCTATCTAATCAATTATTATGCACCTAGCCCCCTAATTTCAGTATGAACGTAGGTATTAGCTAATTCTGCGGTTTTGAGTATATACTCTCTTGAATGTGGTGCAATAACGGCCTTGAGAAGAGTATCGTTTTTCTGAAACTGTTGCAATGTATATAGTTTCGCACCCTCAATCAATTGTGCAATTTCTTTAATATCATTAATATTTAAATCAGGGGAATATGTTGTTCTGAACTCGTATTCAATTCCGCTATTCATTATAATATCTATACTTTTCTTAATA
>CAZKXV010000048.1:0-8431 GCA_964556835.1 uncultured Clostridia bacterium | reverse complement strand
TTTCTGCTAACATATGTGTGTCAAAGTTTGCCTTATCATTGCTTTTTCTTAGTGCAGAAATATCTATTTTCTTCTTGAATACCTCTTTCCCTTTCAAATCATAGCACTTTATTTCTTTATCATTTAAGAAAGAAAATTCGCCATCTTCAAGCACCATTACTTCATCAGCTAAGCCTTGAAGCGCATTCATATCACTAGATAGATAATTCCCGCTTGTGCCTCTGCCTAATATTAGGGGGCTGTCTTGTGCAATTGCTAATAATGTATCAGGATAATCTGTACACATAACGCCTATTGCATATGCACCTGATAGCTTAGCTACTACTTTTTGTGTAACTTCTATTAAGTCACCTTTATACATTGTGTCATACAGGTGGGCTATGATTTCGCTATCTGTTTCTGAATTGAATATAGAACCGCTCGCAATTAATTCATTTTTGATATCGTTGTAGTTTTCAATAATACCATTGTGAACTATCGCAAACTTCCCAGCCCTGTGGGGATGTGCGTTAGCTTCAGTGGGTAGCCCATGTGTAGCCCAACGTGTATGTCCTATAGCACAATTACTTATTTCTTGTTCAATCTTATGGTCAAGAGATTTAACCCTTCCACTGCTTTTGATTACTGTAAGGTCTCCTCCGTTTGAGAATGCAACGCCAGCTGAGTCATAACCCCTATATTCTAAACGCTTTAGTCCTGAAACTACTACTTTAGGCGCATTCTTTGTACCTGAGTAACCATAAATTCCACACATTTTATTTATTATCTCCTATTATTTTCTCTAATCTGTCCGCTATGCTTTCTGCATAAGCTCTATCATGATGTTCAACCATTATACGAATCTTAGGTTCTGTTCCAGATGGTCTAACAAGAATTCTTCCTTCATCGCCCATTTCCATAACTGCTTCTTCTACTGCTTTAACAAAATCTTGTCTTTGAGCAACTTCATTGTGATTTTCGATAATTATACCTCTGTTTATCTGAGGTGTTCTCTTGACTTTCACTAGTTTTTCGATAGGCTTATTTGATTCTACAATTACTTTCATAAGATATGCGGCTGCAAAAACACCATCACCAGTATCAAGGAACTCTCTAATTATAATATGTCCAGATTGTTCTCCGCCTATTACATAATTGTTATCTATCATTTCTTTCGCAACATATTGGTCACCAATATTAGTACGAATTAATTCAATACCTTTCGTCTTAAGGGCTTGTTCAACTGCCAAATTTGTGTGGAGTGTTCCAACTACCGTATTGCCTGTTAGCATACCTTTATCCTTCAAATAGTTAGCAATAGCATAAATAATTAAGTCGCCATCAATTATTCGCCCTTTTTTGTCACAAGCTACTAGTCTATCTGCATCTCCATCAAAGGCAAATCCAATATCTCCACCAATACTGGTTACATTTTTCGCATTAACTTTTGGGAAGAGTGCTCCCTTATTGCAATTTATTCGACTACCATCGCCACAATTATTAAAAGCGGTTACTTTCGCTCCTAATCTCATAAAAACTTCTGCGGCTATTGTGCTTGCAGCACCATCGGCACAATCTAATACTACGGTATGCCCTGCAAAAGAAGTATTAATTATCTCTACTATTTTATTGATATATTTGCTAGCATATCTAGAACCATCCTTTATCTTACCCTTAGTCTTAGACTTAGTGATTATATTATTAGTTAGTCCTTCTTCTATAGCAGCTTTATCCTCTTCTGGTAATTTTCTGCCATTACTATCAAATACCTTTATTCCATTGTATTCTGGTGGATTATGCGATGCGGAAACGACAACGCCATAATCTGCTTTATAATCTATAGTTGCATAAGCAATTGTGGGTGTGGGAATGATATGTGCATCCAAAACTTCTCCACCGCCGTCTATAATACCTCTTGCTATTGCATTAGCAAGTGCATCGCCTGACAATCTGGTATCTCTACCAATTACAATTTTTGCGTTTTTCTTAAGGCTAGCTAGTATATTGCCGATATTATAAGCTATTTCATCAGTTAATGTTTCTCCATATACACCCCTGATACCATCTGTTCCAAAATATTTACCCATTTTTGCTCCTTATTTTCGAGACTATATTATAGTTATATTCATTTAATTTATTTATCTTCAAAAAAAATATGTCTTTTCTACAACTGAAAAAGCTAATGCTAATAGAAACAACATATTTTATTTATTATTCTTAAAGATTATTTATTAAAATTTTACTATTATAAGAGTTCAATTCGAAAATAACGTTAGTAATATACTTTATCTTTGAAATAAAAAATATCCCAACTAGTGCTATCAAAGCAAAAGCTATGGATAAGATAATTTGATTCAAAATAATTCCGAATATATACATTGCATTTTTTCCTAATTACTTATAATTTTTTCAATAGCACTATTATATACTATTTATATAATTTATGCAAATATTTAAGGAATAAAATGTATATTTTTAGTTAAGAGTACCTTTATATAGAACTAGTCATTCCATTTGTCGACAATATCCCTAGCTGCACGTTTGATTTTTTGTAAAGCATTATCTACTTGCTTACTCGTCTTTCCAAGTACATTTGCTATATCTGAATACTTCATTCCTTCTGAATATAGTCTAAGAATGTCTTGCTCAACTTCACTAATGCTATCATTTATTTCTTCTACTAACATTTTGTACTGAACTTTATTGAAAATATCATCTTCGAAATTAGCACCTTCAATAAACGCATTGAGGTCATCATACGAGTTCGCAGTATTGAGAATCTTAGAACTTAGCGTATTATCCGCCTTAATTACATCTAGAATACGAGACCTAACGCATGAATAAGCGAAAGTCTTGAAACTTGCACCTCTAGAATTGAATTTCTGAATGGCAATACTAAGAGCAATCATGCCTTCTTGAACAATATCATCTGAATCACCGCCGACAATAAAGAATCTGCGAGCAATAGATTTAACCAGCCAAGTATACCTCTTAATAAGAGCTTCTGTAGCATACGCATCAGAGTTATGGTGTAACTCTATTAATTCAAAATCACTATAATTGCTATAATCTATCATTTTGTTTTCTGCCTGACTACTTCATACACTATAATGCCGCAAGCCACAGAGGCGTTCAACGAGTTCACTTTGCCGTACATAGGTATAGCTATTACATTGTCACATAGATTTAGTGTAGAAGGCTTAATTCCATTACCTTCCGAACCAATAATCACAGCTATATCACCTGTCAAATGAGAATTATACATTGCCTCACCCTTGCCATCAGTGCCGACAATATTCACAAAATTATCTTTCAATTCCCTAATAGTATTATTAATATTAGTAACTTTGGCAATCTTCATATGATGTATAGCGCCAGAGGAAGTGCGAATAACAGTGTCGTTTACACCAACAGCTCTATTCTTAGGGATTATAATGCCATGAACTCCCGCAACTTCAGCTGTACGAATAATGCTACCTAAGTTATGGGGATCCTCAATACCATCAAGAATGAGTATGAAAACAGGCTCGTTCTTAGATTTCGCAAGAGCTAATATATCGCTTACTTCCGAATATCCGAAATCGGAAATTTCAGCTACCACATTCTGATGCTTATCAGTAGTTAATTCGTTCAACTTATCTTTAGTAACAAATAAGATTTTCACATTATTTTCTCTTGCTCCATCTAATATACGTTGAATGGAATTATCAAGATGTCCTTTAAGGACAAATAATTTCTCTATACTCTTGTCGGAGGCAAGAGCTTCTGCGACAGAATTTTTACCACAAATTATCATAAGTTAGTTCCTTTCATAAGAATATATTCTAATCTTTCTTTTTGACCGCTCAAATAGAGGAATCCAAGCAACGCCTCATAGCCTGTTGCACGCCGATATTCTACGATACTAGAATTCTTCGCACTTGTGTTAGACTTGGCATTTCTAGCTCTTTTGTATACACTAAGCTCCAATTCGTTGAGTTCATCAAGAATAACTTCAACGGCCTCAGATTGAGAAGTTGCTTTAATTTGAGATGAAACAGCACTATGCATAGAATTTAAGGAAGAGTCCAAAGTCAAAGCTACTCGAGTACGAACGTATATAGTCTGAACAGCATCGCCTATAAAAGCTAAAGCAAGAGCGCTAAACTTAGCGATCTGTTCGGGGGATAATGGTATGTCTACGCAAGGCAAATACATTTATAATAACACCTCATAAAATATTATATCTCTATTGTATCATAAGTTATGAAAAATCAATAAAAAAAACCAGTACTAAACAACAAAAAAAGCACATAGAATATATAGACAAGCCTATAAAATGTCAAAAAGAATAAAGAAACTATGCACAATACCGCCTAAAATATAGTTATCCACTTTTTTTATAGAACATAAAATTACTGTGGATAACTCTGTGGCTAAGTGGATTGCTATGCGTAAAATATAATATTTTGTTGCATAGTATCGGAATATGGGGAATAAATGTTTTTCTTAATTACAAAAAAAACTATAATATACATAATAATTGCAATATTTGTAATTGCAATAAGCATACCTGCCATAGTCATAACTAGTGCAAAATCTTCCGTAAGCCCTATTACCATTGTGATTGATGCTGGTCACGGAGGAATTGATACGGGGGTAAAAGGTATTAATACTGGAGTTAACGAAAGTGACTTAAATCTCAAAGTAGCTCTAAAACTAGGGAAAACTTTGGAGGATGCAGGGTATAAAGTTATACTAACTAGGACAAATAAAGGAGGTCTATATAATTTATCCACAAAAGGTTTCAAAAAGCGTGATATGAATAAGAGAAAATCTATAATTGAACGTGCAAATGCCACTTATGTAGTTAGCATCCATATGAATTATTATACTGAAGCTTATCGGCGAGGGGCACAGGTATTTTATAGTACCTTAATGTCCAGAAATTTTGCCGAAAATATGCAAGATATATTGAATGATTACCTCAATAACCCTATTATTGATAAAGAACTCTCATCACTTAAGGGTGAGTATTTTATCAATCAATGCACAGCTGCTCCCTCAATTATAATTGAATGTGGTTTTCTATCTAATCCTGAAGATGAAAAACTGCTCATTTCCGAAACTTATCAAGATGAATTAACCTATACCATATTAAGTGGAATAGTTGCCCATCTTAACTATTCTTCCTGATTCTATTATTATTTTTTATATAGTATTTTACTTATTCTAAAAGCATCTATACAGATAACTTATGGTTAATACCTAATCATATGTATAAGGTATATTTTCATAAATAGTATTATCATTATTTGTACTTTAGTTGATACTATTTCACTGTGATAGAAAAACAGTTATTTATAGTACTTACTTCTAAGTTTCTATGGCTTGATTTACGACTTATCTATATGCTATAATTAGACAAATAAAATATGAGGTTATTGACTTGAAAGATAACGCTAAGAGAATAATTATTATTGTCTCAATATTATGTGTACTAACAGTATCGTTAGTTCTTCTTATAAATCATAAGAAAAATTCTGAAACTGAAGATTATACTATTACTTTCGAAACAAATTGTGGAGAGCAAATTGACATAATAACGCTAGCAAATGGAGAAGGTTTGCCTACTTTTGAGAGAATAATAAAAGAGGGGTATTCTTTTTTTGGTTGGTATATAGATTCTGAATTCACAGTAGAATTCACGGAGAAAAACATAAATGATAATGTAACATTGTATGCAAAATGGATTCCAAATACTTATACCGTTAATTATAATACTAGTGGCGGAAGTGATATAGATTCCGTTCAGGTAGAATATGACCAGCTAATTCCTATACCCGAGATAACTCCAACAAAATCAAGGTATACTTTTTCTAGTTGGTATATAGACGAAGAACTTACAACTCAATTACAGGGACACACAGTTGGAGGAACAACAACTATTTACGCAGGGTGGTTAGATAAATGCGGAGTTGAGTTTGTTGCAAATGGCGGTTCTAATGTCACTAATATGTTGTTAGACAATGGGTCTTATGTAATTCTACCAGAAGCACCAACGAAAACTAATTATATTTTCTTAGGCTGGTGCATAGATATTTCTTGTACTCAATTGTTTGATGAGAGTGTGCCTGTTACAGACAGTATTATTCTATATGCTAGTTGGCAATTAATAACCCATATTGTTTCCTTTAATACTAATGGCGGAACAGTAGTTAGTGATGTTGTCGTAGCAAATAATGATTTATTACCTGAGATTACTTCACCTACTAAAACTGAACAAATGTTTTGGAGTTGGTGTACTGATATTGGCGGAACGTATGAATTTGATATATTTACCCCAATTACAAGCGATATTACTTTATATGCGAAATGGTTAAGCTATTATACAATAACTTTTAATGTAAATGGTGGAACAAGAATAAGGGCTTTGAAAGTTCCACAAGATACAACCGCTACAATTTCAGATAGCATTACAAAGATGGGATATGATTTTATGGGCTGGTTTTATGACGCTAGTTTCAATATTATTTATGAAGAAGAGGATGAAATAGCAAGTGATATAAGCTTATATGCGAAATGGCAGATATCGGAATATGATATAGTCTTTGATAGCAATGGCGGGGGAAGCTATCCTAATATGACAGTGTTATATAATCATACCCTATCCCTTCCAACCCCCTCTAAGCCTAATCATACTTTCGAAGGTTGGTATTCGGATGAGTACACTTTTTCTAACAGAGTCGGAAGTACTACCCTAATCACGAGCGACTTCACTCTCTATGCAGAATGGTGGATGAATTCTATTCAAGGTGAAGAAGAACAATATTCTCATTTTGGCGAATATACTGGTACTTCTATAATAGATTTTACACCAAGATTAGTTAATCCTAATTATTTAACTACACAAAATTATTTACCAGATATTGAACTTACAGATGTATTATATTTGTTAAATGTAGCTGATGAGAATTATGCAAATCAAAATGCTAATTACGCATATATCAGTTCAGGTACAGAATATTGGGATATTCCAACTATTAATCTACAAGCAGATATTAATACTCATTCATTAATGATATATAACCCTTCTGTATATTATAAACAATCCATATCTACTACAAATACTACTAACGCTCTCCGATATGTTCTTGAAAGAGCAGATAGGGAATATTATATAGCAGATGGCGATAACTGGACAAAATATACACAAATTCATAATCTCTTGAATAATCCTAACGATCCTTATGCTAAAGATGACTTCCCTTATGCTGGATGCAACTGGGATTCAGGTGATGTTGTAGTTACAACAGAACTGGACCCTCAAGAAAGTGACCCGATAGTAATAAGAACACATGCTATAACAGATTATATAGTTACATTGACTTCTATTTTGGATAATGAAAACCTCTTTATAAATGCTGAATATGTAGGTGGGCATACTTTGTATACTATTGGGTATGAAATTGATTTAGAAACACAAAATACAAGAGATTTATATGCATATTTCGCTAGAAAAGCATTAAGAGAAAAAACAGGCCTTTATGACCTCGAAATAACTAGCCATATAGCTACAATGCAGATATGGGATAATGGACTAATAAAGAGTTATAATACCAATGAAATATGGGAGTCAAACATTTCGATAAACTTACCTTTAATAGGAACTAGAACCTTTGAGAGTTATGCCTCTAGCAATATGCAATATAATTATAGTTGGTATCCAACAGATGTAATTATAAATAACTATGTAAATGAAGGTATCATTGAGGATTTTAGTTGGATAAATAATTAATATAACTTATTATTAGATGAAAAATAGAAAATCACCACTTAATTAATAACTAAGTGGTGATTTCGTTATACTTATTCTAATAAATATGTTTAGAATTTCATATCTTTGCCATAACCATAGGTTTCAAGAATAAAGTCAAGGTCCTTATCTCCTCTACCTGATAGGTTGACAAGTATTGAGCCATGTTTCATTTGTTTCGCAAGTTTGATAGCATAAGCTACAGCATGGGCGCTTTCAATAGCGGGTATAATACCTTCTAACTTAGATAGCATAAACAAAGCCTCTATAGATTCATCATCATTAACATATCCGTATTGCACTCTTCCCATATCTTTGAGGAATGCATGTTCTGGTCCAACTGAAGGGTAATCTAAACCGCTAGCATTTGAATATACTGGGTCAGGCTCGCCTTTCACTTTATTCTGTAACATAATACTATTAAAGCCGTGCATAATACCCTCTGTACCATAAGTCAAAGAAGCTGCGTGGTCGCCAATAGCAGGGCCTCTTCCGTGAGGTTCTACACCGTATAATTGAACATTGTCATTCATAAAGCCGCTGAAAAGCCCCATTGAGTTACTGCCGCCACCAACACAAGCACAAGCTGCATCAGGTAATTCCCCTGTCATCTCTAGGAATTGTGCCCTAGCCTCAACGCCAACTACTGATTGAAAA
>CAZKXV010000047.1:0-8432 GCA_964556835.1 uncultured Clostridia bacterium | reverse complement strand
TACAATAATTCCTTGAGGGCTTTCATTGTATTCAATATCTGTATTAGTAATAATAATATCCTCAGAAATATCCGCCTCGTTAATAACCATTGTGCCTTCATAATAACCAGTATAATTACCAGTATTTATAGTGATAGCAATATAATAGTTACCAGCATTAACAGGAGCAAGAACAGGGTTAACCATACCAGTCCTATCAGCCTCAGAATTATAATATACAGTAGCTACAGGTATAGGAGTTATAATCTCACCAGTAGTTACACTAGCACCAGCAATAATATACTTAGCTGTACCATCATAATAATGTGTCCAACCAACAGCAGAAATACTGCTACTAATATCTTTCTGAGTAACTATAAAGGTCTCAACAACCTCGCCGTGCTTACCTTCGCCATCAATGATAACCTTCACATAATAAGTTCCACAAGCATAAGGTCTTGAAGGAGAAGCATTAAGCATAACTCTTAGAGTACAAGCATCATTATAATAATACTCAACAATCTTAGATACATAAGGAGTGCCTGAAAGCAAAGTCACAGTTACATTATTAACCTCTAGTCCGTCATTATGTTCTTGAGTTAGCCCAGTTACGTTAATGTCATCTGATATATCTGAATAAGATATTGTTAAGACATAAGGACTAGTACAAACAATACCGTCTTTTCTAGAAGTATAAACCCCTATAAATGCGTACTCTGTACCAGTATTAGCAAGACTGACATCAAGATGACTGAAATCATTAGGTAGTAATGCATCTAAATCCCAAGGATCAGAGCCTACACCGCCATCAAATCTATTGATAACTCCTTCTTTATCTTCTTGTACTAGATACCAATCTGCCTTAATCTCAACTTCTCTTCCATCCATATAAGTTGCTAGAACCATAGGCATATCATCCGCAGTATTAACCATAAGCGCTGCAGTAGAGCCAGTATTACCACCAACTATTTCACAAGGATTACTTGAGAGGTAAGAACTATATACATAGACAGGAATAGATACAGTCCAAGCATATGAACCATTATCAATAATACCATCTGCATTATATATGCCTTCAAGCAAAGTACTAGGGGCATTGTCCCAATTTATATCCATAGTAACAGAAGAACTATCACTTAGGTATTGAACAATTTGTGTAGGATATGGAGGAGTATCACCACGCCTTACAGATAGATATGGAATCATACTATCAGAAACAACTTGTATATCATCAATGATTTCAATAGTCGCTTCAATAGTCTGCCCAAATACAGAAGTAGTAACAGTATAAGAACCAAGAGTCAACAAATCAACATTACTAAAATCCCAATTAACTATAAAGACTGCACTTTCTGTAGTACCAGTAAGTCTTTGATTCTCAAATTCTATCTCAAGAATACGAGGGAAGTGGAAATGCTGACCAACTCCAAGTTCACAATTCTCAACAAATGCACCTTCGCTTACGAAGTTGTTTTCGCCGTCAAGATAACCTTGTAGAATAGTATTACTATCAAGAACCATAGAATCAACATATATAGGAACAACTACTTCTTGGTATCCGCCTCTAGCATTACCAATCCTTAAGGTAGCATTATACTCACCACCTGCAGTATCAAGAGTTACATTAGATAAATCCCAATCAGTAAGTTCAGGGTTATCGCAAGCAAGCTTTCTAGTACCGTCAGCATTAACAACTACATGCCAACCACCATTATCAATATTTCTATCAGCCCATGTGCTATCATTTTCAAAGATAACAGTAACGGTATCTCCGGCTAATTCAACATAGTCATCAAATTGGTTTATATATATTCTATCAATATCTACATCGCTAGCAATCATTTGTATAACTGTGAAGTCATATTCCATAGTTTGATAGCCACCAACTACTGTACCAACATCTGCATAAAGACGATATTTACCACCCTCATAAGAAATAGGTACTTCTGCTTTTTCACCATTAACTAAGATATAGAAATCAACAGGCAAATCAACATTAGTCTCTCCATCTTCGAAATCAACATTTAGAGTTTCAGGTAATATGAAAGAATAAGGATTAACTCTATAGTTACCGAAGTTATTAACAGTATCAATAACCTTAGATTCGCCTTCAATAGCTACTTCATATTCTTGATAGCCACCATATTCATTGCCTACAGCAAGTACTATTGAACCTTCAAAACCATTGTAGCCAATAGAATTATGATCCACTTCACTCTCGTCTCTGTAGACAACACTTTCAACATTAAGTATTCTAGATGTGCCATCCTTAAATATAGCGATAACACTTGATGGGTAATTATGCTCGGAATAAGGATTTATTGTTCCACCAATAACATCTTCAATAGAAATACCCTCTAGAGTAGTAATATAATCTATATTTTTTTCTAGAACTTTAACAGTAACATATGTGGATTGCAATCCACCAAACTCATTACCAATATAAGCATCAATATCATTATATAAAGCTCCTTGATAATTGATATTACGTCCTGACAAATCAAGCACACAATCAAGTGTTGCAGCAGGTCCATTATAGAAGATAACATCCACTTCATAATTGTTTATAACCTCTTCATATGGATCAAATTCATAATAGGTAGGACTAACTGAACGCATATTTCTAGCAGCAACCTTAAGCGTGCCTATAATCCATTGATAACCAGAAACATTATCTCCGACTCTTACCTTGATTGAAGTGTTGCCACCAACATAATTGTAATCAGAAATATCATAAATCCATTCAACAGCAGGAAGAATAACGGAACCAGTTTCATTTACAAACTTAACTAATACTGATGTCGGCATATCATTAACCTCTAGATAAGGATCATAATAGAAATCGCTAATGTCTATACTTTCAATATATCTAGGAGATACATCTATTTGAACTGGCATAACTTGATATCCACCTTGTGAATTACCTAGCAGAACCGAAGTTCTTGAACTAGTTCCAGTATAAATATAATTTGCATCTGCATATGCCCATAAAGCACCGATTTCAGCAGTTGTACCATCCTCAAATTGAACTTGAACATTTCTTGCAGGATAAGTAGACTTATCATAAGGAATAACACATACTGTCGAGATACCAGTTTCGCTATCAATAATATAATCAACCATATTTGTGATAATCTTAGGTGCAATATATATATCCATTGTAACTTGTTGATAGCCTCCTGACCTATTACCAACATAAGCAACAAGAGCATACTCACCACCTTGATAGAGTTGAGTGCTGTCATTACCTTCTTTTGGAGTTAGGTAGTCACTATTCAATACATAAGATAGCTCTAAGTCATAACTTGTTCCATCTTCGAAAATAGCTAATACTTCTCTTTCTGTATTAACACTTAATGCATATGGGTCAAACACTAATTCAGCATCCTCAACACCAATAGCGATTTTCTGAATAACAGAAATATTTACATCACAGGCATAGAAACCACCTTGTTTATTACCAACATACACTGTAGTAGCAATAGGAGTATCAGTACCCATATAATTGAAATTCATAGAAGTTCTTGACCAATCAGCATCAAGAGTTCTTTCCTCAGTTTCATTAATAATAACTTGTACCTTGCGAGGAAGACTGACTGAATATGGATCTAACGTAATATCAGGATTAACAAGTCTTATACTATCACCACTTCTATCTATTATTGTAAGCTGTAAAGTTCCACCATCAGAATAGACAAAGTCTTGATAGCCACAGATATCATTACCTAATGACAATGTGACAGATATCAGTTCTTTTTCAGTATTGTAATTCATGCTCCATTCAGCACTTATAGCACCATTAAGAGAGCTGTCCACAAATTCTGTATATACTACATTAGGGAAACTAGTATTGACAAATGGATCGATAACAATTTCAGTCAATTGAGTACCTTGTGTTTCAGTACTAACATCGTAATTGAATATAGCAGGAAGACCACTTGATACGTTAACAGTAGAATCAGAAACAATAAAATCAAATGATTTCATAATAAATCCAACTTTATCATCACCAATTCGTAGAGTGGCTTGAGAAGTACCTCCATTATATGAAAGGTCGATATCAGATAAGTCCCAAACAGCATTGAAAAGCTTACTAGTTGAATCATCAAAATTAATCTTAATATGACTAGGCAACTGTGTAACAATAGGTATAACGCTATCATCATAATTAGCTATTATGTCTTTTGGAGTTGTACTATTGAGAGAAAAAGGATCAACAGTATATGTTACCTTATTTCCATCATCAGAATTCCAAATTTCAAAACCATCTACTTCATAAGAGATAGGTTGTTTATCGATAACAGTAACAGGAATATTAATCAACTGATAACCACCGATGTAATCGCCAATTCTAGCATTAATAGAGAAACCTTCAGCTGGAACAGCCCAACCATCTTCATTTATACCTAAATCAACAGTAGAATTTAACCATCTAACTGGCATAAACTCTGTATCACCATTTTTGAATGTTACAGCAATTGTTTCACCATAATTTGGACCTGCATAAGGATCTACAAAGAACTGAGTAGGTGTAACAAAATCTATTTCTCTATTTAAGATAGTGACATCCACACTAATAATTTGATAATCTGCGTAAGTATTACCTATCACACAGGATATTTGGAAAACATCATAATCATCGTCGCCGTCGCCATTACTAGCAAAACCACGATAATTCTCTATAACTTCAGTAATAACCCAATTACAATCAATGAATTCTTCTTCCGAATTAGTCAATCTTACATAAACTTGATCAGGATAAGAACTTAATAATCTTGGATCTATCTCATCATATGGGTCAAAGACAAATCCGCCACTATCCGCAACAAACAGAGTCTCAATTTCTCTACATTCAACTACGACAGGCACATTGATATATTGATAAGTACCTGGAGAATTTCCTACACGAGCAACAGCGTATATGCCGCCTTCTTCTGGAGTACCGATAAAGCTAGAATATGGAGCAATTGCACTCAAATCCCAAATAATATTATCAAACTCAAGATGAGTACGATCTTCGAAAATAACCTTAATAGTATCAGCATAATTGCTTGGAGAAGTAGGATTGATACTTGAATAAGGGTCAAACGAATATGGAGCAATAAGAGCTTCGGAAATTACCTTAGGCTCAATTATTACACTCACATTAATAGTTTGATAAGAAGCAGCAGGAGTACCGATGACAGCCTTAGCATAGAAAGTACCACCTACATATGTTTGTTGGATACCTGATAAGTCCCAAGTTATAGGAGTAAGCTCAGGGTTAACACCATTATAATATACAATTGCATGCGAAGGATAAAGGTCAGGGTCTTTTGCATTTTCAAGATAAGGATTGAACCTATATTCATCTAGATTAATAGTTACAACTGTTCTATCTTGTATTAAAATAGGAACAGCTATAGTCTGATCGCCTGAAACATTACATACATAATAATCCTCTTCGCCAGATTCTGGATCCTCATTAACAATACCTTCAATAGTAGCATATGCATAATAAGTACCACCGGCATAATTTAGAGAAATATTAGAAACATCCCAAGACAGCATAAATGTATGCTCAGTACCATCAGAGAAAATAATTGTAGTTTGACTTGGATACTTCGTTGGATCAGTAGGATCAACATCATCATCAAATGGGTCAATAGAACTTACAATATCAGCCATAGTAAATGAAGCTAAGAATACTTCTCTATCCAATATATGAACAAGAACAGATTGTGCTTGATAACCAGCAATTTCATCGCCAATTCTTACAGAAGCATAATATCTATCTGAGCCACCATAATTAACAACTATATTTTCTAAGTTCCACTCAAGATTCATATCCCTCCAAGAACCATCCTCAAAGTCTACTCGAGCTTGACTTGGATAATTATTTATATCCAAAGGATCAGAGTTATATGGATCAAATATTAGGTCATCGACATTAATTCGACTAACTTTCTTTTCCTCGAATGTAATAGGAATATCATAAGCTTTTTGGTAGCCTATTTCAGAATTGCCAATATAAGCATCTACATTGTAAGTAACACCTCTAAAGGTAGGAGTAATATTAACATTATCCCAATATACATCACAATCCTCTACCATAACGTTGCCAAAATAAGCAGATAAATGTTCTGGCAACGAGAAAGAACTAAATGAATATGGATCAAATGTTAATTCATTATTAGTAAGAACAACACGGTTAAGAGTTTTTTCCATTACTGTGATTGGAATATCAAGAGTGGTCTTGCCAACATTATTATCTCCGAATGTTAAATTAATTGTATAATTACCACCATTGTAATTCATTTTCACATCACTATAATTCCATTTTACAATATCGCCACCAGCTGAAGAACCGTCAAATCTCTTAACGCCTGCATCTACAGAAACAGGTTCGTCAACAGAATACTCAGAATCTAGAACAAGAGGTACTCCATTATTATTAACAGTGAGGTTCACCCAAGTGTTTCCATATACTATGATAGTATCTCCTTGAATAATATAATCAACGCCCGCTCTAAGAATAACATCAGAAGCAGGGGCTTCTCTATCATCAATAACGGATAAAGTACCTATTGTAACAGAAGAATCAATCTCTATTTCTGTTTCTACGTATTCAAAAGAAACGTATATAACATTAGGAAGAACCTCGCTCAAAGGTACATCAGGATCTACAATCATAGGGATTGAAAGCCCTTCTCCGGTGATAACAGGATAACTAATACCTTCAATTTCAGTCATCTTCACAGGACGAACTGCACTACCTGGCACAATTAGATTTACAGGGGCAACACTATTAAGTATATATCCCTCTATTTCATAAATATTAGGAGTAGTAGGATCAATAACAAAACTTGCATCCGTCCAAACCATATGAATTTCATCATTACCACCCGGATCTCCCAAATTACCTGGAACAGTGCTATCTACATAATCGTGCACCATAGCATATCCTGGCAAATCTTCCATATAATCAACCTCTCCATTCTTATTAATATCTAAATTGTAGACATCATAAAGAGTTCTAGAAGCTAAATTACCTGTATATTTTTCATTCGTGCCATTATCTGCGTCAGTCATTATAGTATAATCATCATTTTCTACCGCAGCTAGATTAATACCATTGTTATATATCATTAAATCTATTGAGTGTCCATTTTGTTCATTTGTACCACCTAAATAGATTTTATTAATAGTAATATCATTACCTTCCTCATCATTAATCTCAATCATAGCATATACTTCAGAAGCAGCATTCAAAGTTGGCATAGGTAATAATCTTGAAAGAACAGAAATTATGGTATTACCTAACAATGTATCAATAATTGTATCTAAACCACCAAGTGCATTTACTAATCCTCCAATGATTGCAATATCATCAATAGTAGTACCTAATTCACTGTTAATTAAATCATAAATTGCTTGTAACATTACATAAGTCAATTGCTTAGGTTGAGTTGTAGTATCAGTAGTCAATAGATTAATCAAAGTAAACTGAATAGTATTCAACAACTCATTTACAAATAGAGGATTCAAATCAATTCTAATACTTGATACATCAATACCACCAGCATTAGATGTATATAATTCGCCATCTTCATTAAAACGTCCATCGCCTAAGTTCAATGATAACCCTAATATAGGTGAAGAGGATGAATTTTCAACCTCAGCTGGAGACAGTCCTCCATCGCCAGTTGTATCTTCCCATCTATCTGGGTACTCTATAGCAGCAGTAGTCCCTCCTGCAATTAAATCACCAATATTTAAATCTAATAGTCTTAAATGACCACCAAGCAAATTAAATATTATAGGAGCTAAGAAATTAATAACCACTCCCATTGCACCTTCTCCCTCGCCAGCTGGCAAGCTAGAAAGGCTAAGCCATAGACCATCATCATGCAAGAGTATATCAGCAATAGTTTCACTGCCTACTCTTCCAGAAAGAAGGCTTATTTTGATACCATTCTTAGTATCTTCATTTTCAGTTTCTCTTGTTGCTACAATAGTGGTTTCTCTTTCACCAGATCTAGTAGAAACACCATCTTTCAATGTATACTCAGAATTCAATTTTAGGTTGATTATAAGACCTTCCGAAGGGAGGCTCAATCCGTCGAGTAAATTATTTACTAACGCTGACATAGCATTAGTACCATTAGGAGTATTATCACCAAGCAATCCTCCAAGTAATCCTGAAAGTGCTAAACCACCATTTGTATAAGCAGTAGCAGGGTCAAATGTTAATCCATTTAGTTCCCACCAATTACTTGCAGTTACATCAATATCCTGACTATAACCTAATTCAAGATTAGTTATAGCAATTTCTAGCTTATCATCATAATCTCTAGTATGAGTTCCCTCAGGTCCGCTATTTATATCATCGGACAAATCTATAACTATTGATAATCCTTCAAAGCCATTGTTTAGTTTAACTTGTAGATTAACTGGAATTGCAGTAGGTAAAG
>CAZKXV010000046.1:0-8616 GCA_964556835.1 uncultured Clostridia bacterium | reverse complement strand
CACAAAACCCCTTTGATACTCAATTTATCAAAGGGGTTTGTCTACAGTCTGAAACCTCACTTAATAGTGAGGTTAGAAAATTCATTAATCAATGGAATATTATTTATAAGACAAAACTCTTTCAAGTTTTTGAGGATATTGCATAAGTACGCTACCACCTGTTGCCACCGCATTATCACAATCATACATAGCTAAAGCATTATCACAAATATCTATAATCTTTGGATTCATTTGTACCTTGCTTGCTACATATTCGCCTAATCCCGCTATTTTCATTCCTTCCCCTGCTAGCACAATGCCATTATTATATACTGTTTCCATTATATTTGATGGGCAAGAACACATTACACTATCTATAACTTCATAGAACCTATCAAGTGATGGTTTGATTGCTTTTCTAACATCAGCAGAAGTTATTTCTATCCTTTTGGGCATATTTTCTTCTTTATCTCTGCCATTTACGAAAATTGTTGACATATCATTAGGATGCATACTGCCTACAGACATAAGTACACGATGAGCAATAGTTGCACCTAGCAACGTATTATACTTAGCTTCCACATACTCCTTGACATTATTAGCCATTGCATCTAGTGCTATATCTACGCTACAACCACAAATAATGCCATCTGCTGATACTATTGCAACTTCTGTAAGCATACTTCCCATATTGAATGTTAATGCAAAATCCAAATTGGTTAATTGATACAAGGCAATAGGCGATTCAACAATAGTTACTTGACTTGCGCCTGCCTGAATAATAGTTTTTTCAATATTTTGTCGCTCAGGTACAGTAAGCCCACAAGAAACGCATACAAGTGCAATAATCTTGTGCTTAAGAAGTGTTGCACTAGACACCTTGTATAGAAAATCTTGCATCATAAGGTGACATACTTTAGGGTTAGCTACGCACCCATTAACTATAGGGTAGAGGACTTTTTCCTCCGAATTTAAGTCGCCTATAATCTTAACTGCATCCTTTCCACTAGCTATAAGCTGAAGCTTGCCTTTTCTATCGGACTGAACAACGGCAATAACAGGCTCTTTCAGAACAATACCCATTCCTTTCTTATAAATAGTAATGAATTTCGATTCGAAATCAATAGCTATACTAATTGCCATATCCTATAATCTCCTTAATTTCACGAGCTAACCTATCAACAGGCAAACCCATAATGTTATTATAATCTCCAGTATATGAAGCGACAACCGCATTATCCTGAATTCCGTATGCACCTGCCTTATCAAGGGGCTGTTTAATTGTAATATATCTATCAATATCATTATAAGAAAGGTTATTGAAAGTTACATTAGATACCTCAAAAAAACTATATAACTTATTACGATATTTGATACATATTCCTGTATATACTTTATGTGTCTTTCCGCTTAATTCAGCCAACATTCTTGCTGCATCAGCTTCATTTATAGGCTTATTATAGTATACTCCATCTAAGAAAACAGTCGTATCCGCACCAATAATAAGTGTTTCAAATGAGCTGTCTATCGCATTGACTTTATTAGTAGCAATCTTCATAACATTTTCTTCGGGAGAAATAAGAGTAAAACTCTCATCAATATCCGTCACTACAATACGAAAATTGTCGAAAATATGCCCAAGTAATTCTTTTCTTCTAGGTGATGCCGATGCAAGTATAATTTCCATAAAATAATTATACAATTAAAAACAAAATTTGTAAAGCCTTTTCCAAATTTCGCAACTAGACTTCACTAGACAATAACTTTATGTGTTGCAATTAATTACTAAATGCAAATAATGAATGTTGTTATTTCTAACGCTATCATAAAAAAAAATCCGTTCGATAAGTACTATCGAACGGACTAAATAATTAATTTCTTATGAAGGCTTAGAGTATATCTAAATTTTTATTAAATGCTTTCTTGAACTGTGGAGCAACTGTCATTGCATCTTTAATTTCAAGAGAGGCATCACCCTCTGACTTAGTCTTCATAATAACACTTGCTCCAAGAATATCGCAAGTAATATTTGTAATAAGACTGCTCATGCTTCTATCGAAACTCTCTGCAATCTTCAATATAACTCCTAGTTTGAAAATGGCATTATAATCTTGCTCAGTCAACATACTTATGTATGGAGAAATGCTTTCTTGTGTGACGTATCCACTCTTATGTGCTTCCGCTACAAATGCAGCCATAACTAGTTCTTTATGACTAATACCATATAACTTACTGTTAAGTATTATATACTTAGAATGTTTATGATGGTCATAATACTTCATACGCAGACCAGCATCGTGAAGAATTGCTGCCGTACGAAGAACTTTTACATATGATCTTGGCAATTTATGCGAAACTTTTAGTTGTTTGAATAGTTGCAAAGACATATTACATACATGATTGCTATGTGCCTCATTAATATCAAAGTGTTTCACTAATGTTTTCAAGCTATGCCCTAAGACATCTGTAATAGGTTTTTCGAGTGTTGAAGGAACTGCATAACGGAACATTGCACCCTCTCTAAGACCTGAGCCACTCACAGTTAAGCCATTGAAGCCAACATAATCAGAAATTGCTTTCATAGTAGCTAATGCACTAGGGAAAATATCTACTCTACCACTAGATAATCCCTTTATTTTCATAGTCTTATCTATATCTAATGTCTTAAAAGTATCATAGATAGTCTCGAATTTACGAATGGACATATTGTAATTGTGAGTCATATCTAAAGGGTACTTAAGAGCAATACGGCTTATTTTACCAAGGTTACGGAAAGAACCGCCTACTCCAATTAATTGAACATCGGGTTCTATTTCTTTAAGCCAATCCATCTTTTCTAACTGACTAGTTATAAAAGATTGTACTTTTTCCATTCTCTCTTCAGGTGTAATATCTAAATCTTTGAACATATCAGTCAATGTTACCGCACCAAAAGGCAAAGTCTGTTGAGCTAATATAATACGCCTATTATAATGAATAAACTGTATACTTCCGCCACCAATATCTACTAAAACACCCTTATGGATATCCATAGAATTGACTACGCCATGATAAATAAGTTGACCCTGCTCATCTTGTGATAGAACCTTAAGTTTGATAGCACAAGTAGACTCCACTTCCTCTAGAAAACTTTTCTGATTTTTCGCTCGTCTAACTGCAGAAGTTGCATAAGCAAAAATCTTTTCTATCCCATTAGCATCACATAGCCTACGAAACATCTTCAACGTTTTTATTGTTTGGGCTACACGAATAGGGTCAAGGTACCCAGTTTTATCCATATCCTGTCCCAAACGAACAGTTTCTTTCTGTTCGTCGAAAACGACAAAATATCCGCCTTCCATAACATTAACTAGAACAAGTCTAGCTGAATTGGAACCTAAGTCAATAATTGCAATCTTTTCCATCATCTCTCCTAATTTGTACAAAATCTTATCAATTATATCACATTAATTCTATCTTGTATAGAGGCAAATACAATATTTACATAATAATTTTGTTATTTATCTCAAAAAACCTCAAAAAACAGCAAAAAACACTGTTTTTCGAGGAGTTTTAGTTATATTAATTTATTACAGTATTTTATTAATTATTTACATAATTGTAAATACTAGACAATAAATATGGTAAACTTATTATTAATCTAACGAAATAATTGTTTTTGTTGGGCATTTAGCTACACAAACTTTACACCCCGTACATTTCGAATAATCTATATGAGGCAAATTATCCACCATAGTAATAGCACCCTCAGGACAATTTTTTGCACAAATACCACATCCTATACAACCTGCACTACACATAGCTTTTACATCTTTCCCTCTAAATGTATTGCTGCAAGCTACTAATACTTTAGCAGACTTAGGTATCCTTTTTATCAACCCTTTAGGACATACATTTACACAAGCACCACACTTAACACATTTATCATGGTTGATAACGGCATATCCATTTTCGCCAATTTCGATAGCATGATAATGACATACATCAACACAACTTCCCATTCCCATGCATCCTACAGGACACTCCTTTCTTCCACTAGCTAGTAGTTCCATTGAACGACAATCACCATATCCTTGATACATATATTTGTCCATGCAAGCATTGCCACCCTGACAAACAACTTGTATCAGCATTTCTTCGCCATCATTAGCGACTCCTAAGATATCAGCAATAATATTTTTGTTCTCTGTTGAAGTTGATGGACACATATCTATAGAAACTGCACCTTCTACCAATTTACTAGCAAAGGCATCACAACCTGCTTGACCACAAGCACCACAATTAGCACCCGAAAGCAAGTTTTTTATCTCATCAATGCGTGGGTCTCTGTCTACACTAAGTTTCTTGGCAAGAACACCAAGTAATAGAGCAAATAAACAACCTAGAGAAAATAATAATAACGCAGGTATAAAAACATCAGAAAAACTCATAATACCTCCTCCTTATACCAATCCCGCAAAAGCGACAAATGCCATACTCATAATTGAAGCGGCAATTAACGTAATAGGGAAGCCTTGAAATGCTTTAGGTATTTTCGCATGGCTAATACGCTCTCTAATACCTGCTAATAGCAGGATAGCGAGGGTAAAACCAACCCCGCTAAATACACCGTTTACAAAAGCTTGCATAAGATTATAATTGGTATCAGCTTTCACATTCAAGATAGCGACACCAAGAACGGCACAGTTAGTAGTAATAAGAGGTAGATATACACCCAAAGCATTGAACAGAGCAGGACTAAACTTCTTGATTACCATTTCGACCAATTGAACAAGTGAAGCAATAACCAATATGAATGTTATAGTCTGCAAATACTCAAGCCCAAAACGTACGAGCAAATATTTCTGTAAGATATAAGTTATAATACTTGCAATACCCATAACGAATATTACTGCAAAGCCCATACCTAAAGCAGTTTCTGTTTTCTGTGATACTCCTAAGAAAGGACAAATTCCTAAGAACTTGCTTAAAACAAAGTTATTAACCAGAACAGCACCAATAATTATAAGTATATATTCCATTATTCTACCTCCTCTGTACTTGTTTCAACCGCAGCAAGAAGTGCCACAGGAGCATTTGGTAAGGATTTCTTTTCTTCTGCTTTATTAGAAATATGATTTACTAATGCCATAAGTAAACCAAAAATTAAGAAACCGCCGGCAGGAAGAATAAATACAGTCATCTTCAATTCGGAAATAATTGGAATAGAAGAATCAAATAGTGTTCCTGCACCTAATAATTCACGTATTAGCCCAATTATAGTTAAACTGAGTGTGAACCCCAAACCCATACCTATTCCATCTAAAGCACTATCTAGAACTTTATTAGATGAAGCAAAAGCTTCTGCTCTCGCCAATATAATGCAGTTTACTACGATTAGAGGTATAAATAAACCTAATGAATCGGACAGCGATGGTAAGAATTTCCTCATTACCATTTCAACTAGAGTTACAAAGCTTGCGATTATCAATATAAAAGCAGGAATTCTCACCTTATCTGGTATTACTTTCCTTAGCGAAGAAATAAGTAAGTTGCTCATTATTAGTACAAATGTAGTAGCAAGACCCATTCCAAGACCATTAATTCCTGAAGTTGTAACTGCAAGCGTAGGACAAGTACCAAGCACCAATCTAAAAACGGGATTATTCTTAACAAGACCATTTGAAAAAGTATTCAATTTACTCATACAGCATCAACCTCCGAAACATTTATTTTATACCAGCTGATAGCTATATTAGCTGAATTATTTATTGAAGAACTTGTCTCTGTAGCTGAAGAAATTTGCATAATATCACCTTCCAAAGAAGAACTATAATTCACTATAGTAAAAATATCTACATTATCTACATCTACACCCACATATTGTGATAGATAATTATCAGTAAAACCCTCACTACCATAAGAAGCAGTTTCCTTATTAGAAAAAGGGATGGCATACATTATCACTCCATTTGAAATACCATAAATAAGTTGAACACTGCCATTATATCCGTCGTTGCCTAATGTTTTAATAAAATACATATCATCATTTTTATATACAGCTTTAACTAATCCATCACCAGTGACCGCAGAGAAATCTTCTAGAGAGAGAGACTCCAAGTCAACTGAACTAACATATTTAGTACTAATAGCTGTTAAATCAGGATTTATCTCTATATGAGCATTTTCACCTGTGTTAGCTTTGTACCAACTAACTGCAATATTAGCTGCGTTCGCAATAGCTTGACTTGTATAAGTTGCGGAAACTATTGCATCAATGTCCCCGATAACATTTGAAGTGCTCTTTACAATTGTAAAACTGTCAATATTATTTACGTCTACACCTACATATTGTGCAAGATATTCTTCTTCTAACCCTGTAGCTCCAAGCCCCGGCGTTTCTGAATGGGAATAACCAATAACGCCCGTTATAATACAAGTATCAATAACAAATATTAACTGAACATCCCCACCATATCCTCCTGAACCAGATGATTTTATAATAAAAACATCATCATTAACAAATACATCTAATACTTTACCTGAGCCAGCTACTTTGTTATAAGTTTCAAGATCAATTTTCTCTAATGAATTAGTATCTTCATATATTTCAGATATTTTATCAAGCAATCTTTGTTCGGCATCAACTTGAGTAACACTATTGACAAGACCAAGCAAGCTACCTGCAACAAGACCAATAGTAGCAAGAACAGCTACTAATTTCAATACATCTTTCATGCTTTTTCCTCCTTAGCTTTGACCGGCTTAATATAACCGAAAGGCTTAGGGATTATATATTTGTCTATAAGAGGAGTAACTATATTCATAAGCAAGATTGAAAAAGAAACAGACTCAGGCATCTTACTAAATATACGTATTATAAAAGTCAAGACACCTAATCCAACAGAATAAATTATTATACCAGTGTGCGAATTAGGAGAAGTTGAATAATCAGATGCCATAAATATTGCACCAAGGAATAATCCTCCACCAAAAGCCATAGGAAGAACATACTCATAACCCTTAAAGATAAGAGATAATAAAGCTACAGTACCTATGTATATAACAGGAATTTTCCAATCTAATACTTTTCTAAAGACAAGATACAAACCTCCAAGAAGTAAAGCAAAAGCACTAACTTCCCCCAAACTACCTCCAATATAACCAAAGAACATATCAAGGATTCTAATACTTCCAAGGTCACCAGACTTAACAAAAGCGAGTGGTGTTGCTGAGGTTACAGTATCAATTGTGCCGTGCCAAGCATTACCAAAATACTTAAACATAACACCAATACCCTCTGAATAATCAAGAGGAGCAACATATGTACTCATCGCAGAAGCCCAAGCTAGAACCAAGAAAATCCTTGCTGTAATTGCTGGATTAGCGAAATTCTTGCCCAGCCCGCCAAAGAGCATTTTCACTACCATTGTAGCAAAAAATCCGCCTACCAAAGGAACATATAGTGGCACAACAGGAGGCAAGTTTAATGCTAACAAAAGACCCGTTACAACTGCTGACCAGTCATTTGTTGTATTTGGACTTTTTGTAATAACATTGAAAAGATACTCGCCCATTAATGCTGAGGCGATAGTAATTAGAATTACTACAACGGGATAGAAACCAAAAGCAAATATTCCTACTAAAGTTGCAGGCATAAGAGCAAGACAGACATCTTGCATAATTGACTTAACAGTATGTGGTCCATTTATATGTGGGGAAGCGGATACTAATAATTTATTCATAATAACCCCCTTTTCTTAACTTCTTTCTTAGCCAATCTAATTGATTGTAGAAGTGGTCTTCTTGCAGGACATACATAAGAGCAACTACCGCATTCTATACAATCCATTACATGATAATCTATAGTCTTTTTGAATTCGTTATGCAATGTGTATAGGTCTATATACATAGGCATCAAATTCATAGGGCAGACATGCCTACAAGCACCACAATTAATACATTGTTGTGGAGTTTCCGTATTGTCTTCATCTTTAGACAAGAATAATAGTGCAGATGTACCTTTAGTGACGGATGGAATTAGATTCGCTTGTGCAAAGCCCATCATAGGTCCACCACTTAGAACTTTATATGGTTGAGTTCCATTTTCTCCATTTGTATAATCATATACATCTTGATAAGTAATACCCGTTCTGACCCAGAAATTACCAGTTTTGTCTGCAGCATTACCCGAAACAGTCATAGTCCTATTATATGATGGTATTCCATCAATTACAGCACGTTTGATAGCTAATGCACTTTGCAGATTACATACTACCGCACCTACTGCCATCGGCAAACCGCCTGCAGGCACTTTGCGTTTCGACACAGCATAGATTAATTGTTTCTCTGCTCCTTGTGGATACTTTGTCTTAAGTCCAACTACTTCAATTCCTTCATCAGCTGCCATAATTGTAAGTTTCTTTATGGCTTCGGGCTTATTTAACTCAATACCTATGATTGCACGCTCAGCATTGAGCGCCCGCATAAGAATACGCACCCCAAGTATTATTTCTTCAGCATTCTCAAGCATTAATCGATAATCACAAGTTATATAAGGCTCACATTCTACCGCATTAATAACCAACAAATCTACTGGCATATTGGGAGAAAGTTTCACATGTGTAGGGAAAGTTGCCCCACCCATACCGACTATGC
>CAZKXV010000045.1:0-8832 GCA_964556835.1 uncultured Clostridia bacterium | reverse complement strand
TTTGTCTTGTTATATTAATTAACAAGGACATAAATCTTGCATTTATAATTTGTCTGTTTAATTGTCAAGGTGCATAGCCGTTGCTTTAAGCCACAGCCTTATAACATTACCACATAACAAATCAATTGTCAAGCAGTAAATCATATTTTATTTTATTTTTTTCGTTTATTTATACTAACTAGAGATGACTCGGCTCCGAAATTCGGAATGTTGCTTAATCCAATCAACTAGGTATTCATTACGTTGCGAGGTGTAGTATACCCAATTATAAGATATAAAGTCAACTATATTTCAAACAAATTTAAAATATTCTTAAATTATTTTTATATCTCTACAAAAAAAGGCTATATTTTACATTTATAGCCTTTTTAATATAGTTAATTCAGAGTTTAATTATAAAGATAATTTCTCGTTTAATGCTCTAACTTCTTCCATATCCACTTTGATAACCTTTCTATCATAGGTTATTAATCCATTTATTTCATCCTCAACATCTGATAATTGTGTATATACCACTCCTGAGAGCCCAGTACTTATAAGAGGATATACTTGCTCGTTCATCAAACTAGCAAATTTATCTTGAAATACTTTAATATCTTTGAATACTCTGTATCCAAAAATTATATTATTGTTAAAAACATGTCCATCTATTTTGTGAGAATATCCACCATATTCTGAAATAACATATGCCCTATTTTCATCTTCTATTTGTTTTAGCTTTATAAAATAAGTATGTTTACTAATTAAATCACCTCCGCCTTGGTCGTGCCAACCGCTTGCGTGGTCAATTATTCTAGTGGTATCTCTCTCTTTGATAAAATCAACTGCTTTGAGAGAATCAAACTGCCCCCAGCCTTCATTAAATGGGACCCATACAGCTATACTTACTGTATTATATAAAACATCTATAAGTGTATCTAACTCCCTATAATACTCTTCTCTTCCCTCAGCATCTAACCTTGAAAAGTATTTATATTTGTTCTCTCCATCACCTGTGCCTTTATTCAAAGGAGTTGGGAAAAGTGAAAGTTGATTATACTTGCTACCGCCATTTATCATATCCTGCCATACAAGTATACCAATCTTATCACAATAGTAATACCAAAGTAATGGCTCAATTTTTATATGTTTCCTTATCATATTAAAGCCCATATCTTTCATTAACTGGATATCATATTCTAAGGCTTCATTACTTGGAGGGGTAAGCATACCATCTGACCAATAACCTTGATCAAGCACGCCTTTGTGGAAATATGGCTTATTGTTAAGGAAACACCTCATATATCCATCACTACTTTTCTCAACACTAAATTTCCTCATACCAAAATATGTATCAACTGTATCGTTATCAAATATTATTCTAGCAGAATATAAATGTGGTTTTTCCGGTGACCATAACTCAAAATTATCTATCCTATATATATTATCTTGATTTGCTACTATCTTATCAGCTAAGATAACTTTGCCACCTACCATTATCTCTATTGAACTGATCTTGCTCTTGCCTTGAACTGTAGGATTAATACAAATAATCCCCTTATCAATATCTGGAGTCATCTTCAAACTACTTATATATACCTTATCAACACTTTCTAACCATACAGTTTGCCAAATACCCGACTGAGGAGTATACCATATACCGCCCCTGTTTACTTTCTGTTTGCCTCGAGCACCATAGCCTTCATCACTAGGGTCTGTTACAATAACTTGTAGTTCATTTACTTCTGCTTGCACTGCACTTGTTACATCTATACTAAATGGTACATAGCCACCCTTATGGGAGCCAACTTCGATACCGTTAAGCAGCACTTTACATTCATAATCGACAGCACCAAAATTCAAAATTGTCTTATCTTTAATAAACTTCTTTTCAATGTCGAAATTCAATCTATAATATAGTGTATCAGAAGGTTTTACCTCTTTCATAACTCCTGAAAGCAAGCTTTCAGGTGAAAATGGAACAAGTATACTGCCATCATATTTATCAAACTCTTGCTCCTCACCTACGATAGCATAATCCCATAAGCCATTTAGGTTAATGTAACTATCTCTTGCAAGTTGAGGTCTAGGATATTCACTAAGCACATTATTATTATCAAGATTTTCTCCCCAAACGGTAAGCAAATTCTCTTTAGGTAGATTAGTCAACAATCTTCTCTTCAATAATATAATTGGAACTAATGCAAATATTCCAACAATTGCTGCACCTAAGAAAATAGCAGGAGTGGGAACGATTTGGACTGCACCATAAGCATCTATAATAGTTTGATTAGAACCTTTGATGATTATTGAACCAATAAAAGGACCAATAATCATAGGAATCATTACAAAAGCAACCATTCTTACACCTTGATAATGACCTATCTTCTTATCGGGAATATTATCTTTCAAACTGGCGTTTAAGATAAGAAATGATACCAAATTACTTCCCATCATAACAGCCCCTAATATTACTATTCCTATTATAATAATTGTTTTATTATCTATAAATATTATAGACAGTAAGTAAATTAGAAAAGAAAAGATTATATAACAAGCTACAGCAGGTATTATAAACTTATGCTTACCAAACTTATCTACAAGACGACCAAGCAAAATACTTATAATGGCCGCCATGATAAGTAATCCTGCAAGAATGAATGCATAATCTGTTATACCCATTGTATGTTCAATAAATATTATCATATATGGCATAAATACTTGCTGAGATGTACACAAAATAAGAATTGCTGTAAGAACTATGTATAATGTATAGTTTTTCTTTATTACTGAAGGCTTAAAACCATAAAAAAGGTTTTTACTAAAGTTTTCATCTTTGTTAGGCTTTATATCTGCATCTCGAATAATGAAAATACCTATTATACCCCCACAGATTACTATCAAACCAAGCATTACATAGAATACTTCCCATTTCTGAGCTTGTATCAATGGGTCAAAAGCTCCAAAGACAACCAACATAGCAATCAGTGGTAAAGCTTGCAGTAAGCCCTCCGCCCTACCTCTATTTGAAGGAGATGTTACATCGGTAACCCATGCATTGAATGCAGCATCGTTCGCTGTAGAACCAAAGAAAGTCATAACACAATCTAATACCACAACCATTGCGACAGTTATAGTTATTATCGTGGCTTCTGGTGAATTTACAAAAATACTTCTTGTATTATCTTTAGATACAAAAGCAAAAAGCAATATTATTATACCCCAAGCAATATATCCGATATTAATAAAAATTCTTCTCTTACCCATTCTATCAGATATGACGCCCATGATAAGAGTAGTCAATGTAGCTGTAATTGCACTTGCAGCGACCATAATAGCTGTTGCGTTAGGGTCATAAGTAACTGTTTCGTATAGAAAAACATTGAAATACATATTTTCTACAGTCCAAGCAATTTGACCAAATAGTCCAAAAACTAACAAAGCTAGCCATATTCTTTTACTTATAATTTCCGATTTAATTTGTGGGGTATTTATCATTAAGCAATCCTCCGAACAAGGTTATTTGTATTATTATAACAGCATAAAAGCCTTATGTCAACAATTTTATTTATGAAGAAATCAGCCATTCTTGAATCTTAAACACCTTTATGGTTTAGTTGACAGATGAAAGTTTATAGTGCTATAATTTGTGCTATTCTATATTTCCTTAAAGGAGTTAAATTTTTAGAAAACAAAAAAAACGACTATAAACATTTATCAATAAAATATGATAATTTTATTCATAGCAATATATATATTTTTATTGTAGTAGCTTTAGCTGTATGGGGATTTGCCTTTCAACTAGAAAAGTATGCAATATCTATCTTATTAATTATCACTGCAATAAATCTGGTTCTTACAGAAGATTTTACACCTAACCTAATAACTATAATTATGATAGCCATGTGCCCCCTTGCTCGTCATGGACAAGTTGGGTACTTTGATATGATGTACTATGTTGCTCCCCTAATTGTAATAAGTATAGTAGCACATTTCATCATCTACAAACCACGTATTCGTGGAAAACGTTATTTAGGTTGCACAATTGCGGTGGCATTTTCTATAATTGTGAGTGGCCTATTTAGCCCTTACTTTTTCGATAATTTCACGATGCCCGGGATATACTATTATTTAGGACTAAGTATCGGAACAATAGTATTTTACCTTATCTTCGAATGCTATATCCCTAAAATAGATGAAAAAATGATAAGCTATTTCGCACATATTATGTTAGGTGTAGGAATAATGGGTATCTGCATGATTATATCAATGTATATAAGAAACAGGGAATTATTGAATATAAGCACGATAAATCAATTTACAGGAACTTTGCAATTAGGAAACAACCTATCTTGCGAATTATTAATTAGTATGCCTTTCGCTTTCTATTTGAGCGTAAAAAACAAGAAATTGGCACCTGTATATTTCACTATTGGTTTTCTTCAATATGCAGCGTTAATGCTATCACTTTCTCGTGGAGGAATGATATTTAGTACAATTATTTTCCCATTTATACTATTTGCAACAATAAAACTTGCCAAAGACAATAGAATAAATCTTCTTATTACTTTATTAATATGCATTGCTGTCTCTGCATTCCTTCTAAAGTGTATAATAAATGGAGTAGGAGAAATACTTTATGAAACAGTAAGTTCTAAATTGATAATCAATAGTGGCGAAGCAAGAGAAAAACTATACGGGCTTGCTTGGGAGAATTTCAAGAGATTACCTATATTTGGAACTGGCTTAGGCTATATGGGTGACCTTAGTTTCTATAATCCTAAAGCCTGGTGTATGTACTGGTACCACTCGACCGTATTCCAAATTCTTGGTAGTTTAGGTATTACTGGAGTAATCTGTTACGGATACCAGTATATTGTTCGTGGCAAAGAAATGCTTAAGAATTTAAATTTCTTCGGTATATTTACAGCCCTTTCATTTATAGGTTATGAACTTTATCAAGTTGTAAATGTTGGCAATTTCGTGCCTGTGCCTTATGTCATAATTCTATTATTCATATTTGTAGTATTAGAAAGGTATAATGAATATCTAGCTGCTCAACCAAGTGATACCATCACTTTGAACTTAGGTTTTAAGAAATATAAGGTATTTAAGTAATCACTAATCACTAATTTATATTGAAACAATACTTAACTTTTTTTACCATTTCTTCCATAGAATATGATTCTACATTTGCATTTATTGCTATAACTTTATTATCCTTAACCAATAACAATTGATTCTGCCTTGCAGGGATATAATAGCAATTCTGCTCAATTTTTATAGCGTATCCATAAGAAATTCCCTGTGATATATTTATATAGCCTGATGTTGCATTATCTATATATTGCCTGCTTATTATCTTCTTAGACCCGTAACAACCGCCATTAGAATAAACTATCCCCAATTTTGCCATATCATAAGTAGATAAATATAATCCGGTTGCTCCTAATATTAAACCACTAGGGCAATAATCAAATTTGTAATCTATGATATCAAGCGGAGAAAAGATATTGTCTATAATGAATTCTTCAGCAGAATTTCTAGTAATACTTTCAATTATTCTTGCAAGTAGATAGTAATTAGAATTACTATATGCGTAATGTGTACTCGGGCTATGCTTCAAATCTTTTTTCAAAATGTATTCTAAATAATCGCTATTAGTAATTTTATCCCTATCTGCCTTAAATAAATAACCTATTTCATTGCCCGTTGTATTAGTCATAAGGTTCTTGATACTGACATTATTGAGAGTCTTGCTAACTTCATATTTGTCTATATTCAAATACTCAAGAAAAGGTGCATTAATATCAATCAAGCACCTATCTATCATTATACCTATTGCTGTAGCTGTAAAAACTTTTGCAATAGAATATTGCGGTCTTAGCATTCTAGTATCTCCATAATGATATACTATATCCCCCTTATCAGCAATCACTATAGAATATTTATCCGATTCCATTAACTCGCATTCAGCCAAAAGCTTAGCCGTCGACATATGAATATTATTTCTCTTCATCAATTAAAGCTTCTTCTTGAAGGTTCGCCTCTCTTTCTGCATATTCGCCCGCTATAGCAGACAATATTCCATAGGTTTTTCTAGATTGCTTTTCAGTAAAAACTAATTTGTTATTTTCTTTGTCCCATTTGATACCCTTTATTATTTTGCCTTCTCTATAACGCTTTATTACATAATTAACTGATTGTATAACCTTCTCCGCTAAGAATAACATAGCAAATAGTAATGTAGCAGTAGCCAATCCGCTTATTTTCGCAAGCTTAAACATATTAAATGACTGGTTCGCAAGTAATGGCATTATAACTATACATAATCCTGATCCTACTAAAACAACTATAAATAGAGTGCCTCTAATTAGATTAAATGGTTTTGAAATATTATAAAGCACTAACAAGAATACACCAAAAATTATATACGCTATAATTGTTTGATATTCCTCATGAGGGACATCAAGAATGCCATTATGATAAAATGTCATAACAACCAAGGTGCAAACTACTATAGATAAGGCAGGCGGAATAATATTTTTTAATATATTGGCTAGAAAACTTCCTTCTATTTTGCTGTCATTAGGCTCTAGAGCAAGTATAAATGAAGGAATGCCTATAACGAACAAACTTGTAAAAGTTAAATGTATAGGCTGAATAGGGTATTCCTTCTTCATTAGAATTAAGCAGAATATTATTAAGAAGCTGAATAAAGTCTTAGTCAAGAACAATGATGATGACCTTTGTACATTATTTACAACCCTCCTGCCCTCTTTCACTATATCAGGCATAGAAGAGAAATTTGAATCAAGCAACACAATCTGTGCCACGTTTCTTGTTGCCTCGCTACCATTAGCCATGGCTATTGAACAATCAGCCTCTTTAAGTGCGAGAATATCATTAACGCCATCGCCTGTCATAGCGACAATATGACCATCTTTCTTAAATATTTGGATAAGTAACTTCTTCTGTTCAGGACTAACACGCCCAAAAACCGTATAATCCAGCGCTAATGCTTGAACTTCATTGTTAGATAAGTTCTGCAAGCTAATATATCTATCCGCATTATCTATACCCGCACGCCTTGCAACTTCACTTACAGTAATAGGATTATCACCTGATATTACCTTTATAGCAACATTATTCTCTTTGAATAAAAGTATAGTTTCTTTCGCATCGACTTTGATGTTATCCTCGATGATTATAAGTGCATAAGGCTTAGCAATACTAGGAACTTCCTTAGATAATATCACTTGCTTAGTTTTATTGATACCAAGAAGCAGACATCTGTTACCTAATTTCTGATATTTATTAATCTCGCCCATTACTTTTTGTGACAATTTGCTAGACACATATTCTGGTGCGCCAAGTATACACATACCAAGATCACTGAAAGTGACAGCACTTACTTTTCTACTTGATGAGAATGGAACGATATGCTCTGGATTTAAATGAATTTCCGACTTGAAATATGACTGAAGCGCTATTGCAGTCTGATTATTATCACCTAAGACATCTTGCATATTACTTATTATATCGGATACAGTGCAAGGTAAATCTTCTTCGCTAAAAGGAATAACCTTACAGACTTTCATTGTACCATCTGTAATAGTACCTGTCTTATCAAGACATAACATATCTACTCTAGCTAATGCTTCTATTGAGTAAAGTTCTTGTACCAATGCTCTTCTTTTGGCTAATCTCATAATACCAACTGCTAGAGCAATTGAAGTCAAGAGGAACATTCCCGCAGGAATAAGTCCTATCATCCCTGCACTAGTTGACATAATAGCATTTTTATTTGCTTCACTGACCCAAAACTCGCCAAAACTCCCAAAGAAACTGAAAAGATATGGAACGGCCTGGAAGAACTTCTGCTCAGGCACGAACACATTAGTTGTCTGATTAATAATCAATAATTGTTCATTCAAGTTATTAAAGAAAGAGAGAAGTAGAAGAGGAATAATAACAATACTAATAGCTCTCATTATAGCTTTTATAGACCTAATAAGTTCCGACTTAACTTCTTTGAATTCCTTAGCTTTTTCTGCGAGTTGTTGTATATAATTCTGTTCTGCTATTTTACTAACTTGACATTTACCAGTACCAGAAACCACAAAACTACCCGAGAATAATTCATCGCCTACACATTTCTTAATTGGAAGTGACTCACCAGTAAGTAAGCTTTCGTTTACTTCGAGTTCTCCTGCTACAACTATAGAGTCCGAACAAATTTGCTTTCCGGCATTAAGTATGATTATATCATCCTTGACTATTTCATTCAACTTTATCGATTTCTCATAACCAGCTCGCAAAGCAGTAACATCAGGGGAAGCCATAAGCGTAAGATTATCCATTGTGGCCTTAGCTTTAAGTTCTTGAAAAATACCTATCGCCACATTTATAGCAATAACAAGTATGAAAGTAGTATTTTTAAGATCATCGAAACTAGTGGAGACAGAAACTATCCATAAGAACAAACCTAAACAAACGAAATTGAAGAAAGAAAAAATGTTTTTCATTAATATTTCCCCAACTGACTTAGAAGAACCTATTTTAGTTACATTAGCCCACCCTTTATCATAACGTTCCTGTACTTGTTCTATCGTCAAGCCTGTAGTTAGTTCAATAGTATTAGGTGTCAATTCACCCCTAATCGCAAACTTTTGTTTTTTCATCAATAACCACCTCTAATACAATAGTAATATCTAATATTATACACAGATTAATAATTCCTTGCAACAATCTTTGATACTAATTGATATTTGTTTTGACTATACAATCATCACAAAAGACCATAAATAATAAAAAAATACATTTTTAATGAAAAAGAACACATAAATAGTG
>CAZKXV010000044.1:0-8873 GCA_964556835.1 uncultured Clostridia bacterium | reverse complement strand
ACGATTTACCTGATAGCATAGGGGGTAAATATTGATGAAGGTAGCTGTATTTTTCGGTGGGAATTCTTGTGAAAGAGACATTTCTATAATTACCGCTTTGCAAACTATGGGAAGTATGACCAACCATAGAATAATGCCTATACTAATGGAGAATAACAGTATGTATACGGGTAGAGCAATGCAGAATATTAATACATATAAGAATATTGACTTGAGTCTTATGGATAAAGTTTGTGTATTTGAGAAAGAAATCTATGCTATAGGAAAAGGTAATAGAATGAAAAAATTATTTTCTCCAGAATGTGCAATGATATGCTGTCATGGTAGCTATGGCGAAAATGGCTCACTTCAAGGAATGCTAGAATTAAATGATATACCTTATGTTGGTAGTGGCGTATTGTGCTCTGCTATTGGTATGAACAAAATTATTATGAAGAAGTTATTTCACTCAATGTTACTAAATATAGTTCCATATGTGAAAATAATGAGACAAGAAATAATAAGCGATATGACTAATGCTATTAGCAAGGTAGAAAAGCTTTTAAAATATCCTGTTATTGTAAAACCATGTTCGCAAGGTTCAAGTATAGGGATAGCTGTAGCGTACGATAGAAAGGCATTATTAGAGGCTCTAATGACTGCTAGCTACTATGATTCAGAAATTATTGTTGAAAAAGCACTTATGGAAATGATAGAACTTAATTGTGCGGGTCTTAGAAAAGGCGAAGACATTATTGTTAGTGCAATAGAACAACCTAAATCTTGGTGTGATTTTCTTACATTTGAGGAAAAATATTTTTCTAAATCCAAGGGGGGACGAAATTTTGCTGTAGATATAGATACATCTATGCAAGATTTGATAAAAGCGACAACTCTTAAAATTTGTCGTGAATTTGGTGTCAGCGGGGTAGCTAGAGTAGACTATATGATAGATAAACAAGATAATAAATTATACGTAAATGAAATCAACACAATACCCGGTTCGATGGCTTATTATTTGTACGAAGAAATTGGTATAGAGTTTCGAGAACTAATTAATATAATGTTAGAAAATGCTCTATCGTTGCACAATACCCAGAAGAGAATCGCAACAAAATTTCCTTCTCGTGTTCTTGATAATTATAATATTAATAAATAGATATACACAAAAAGATATTTATAATAATCAATAATAATATCATTATTTCTTTCTCTAGAATTTAACTACTAGTCCCATTTTCTTGTCTTTTGAGCATTTATTTGCTATAATACGACCATTAACTTTGTGAGGTGCTTTATGGATAAGATTAAGATGAAAATGCCATTAGTCGAATTAGATGGTGATGAGATGACACGAGTTTTGTGGCAATGGATTAAAGATATTTTAATTATCCCTTTTGTTGACTTGAAATCGGAATACTATGATTTAGGATTAATTAAGCGTGATGAGACTAATGACCAGATTACTTTGGATGCTGCTAACGCAATTGCTAAGTATGGTGTAGGCGTGAAGTGTGCAACTATTACTCCTAATGCTCAAAGAGTAGATGAATATAAGCTTAAGAAAATGTGGTTATCTCCTAATGGTACATTGAGGGCTATATTAGATGGTACTATTTTCAGAGTTCCAGTAACTTTGCCTTGCATTACTCCTGCTATTCCAACTTGGACTAAACCTATAACCATAGCAAGACACGCACATGGTGATATTTATAAGAACTTCGAGAGTTATATCGAGAAAGATGGTACTGCAGAACTTGTTATAAACGATATTAAAGGCGAAAAGAGATTACAGATACACAACTTTACTGAAAGTGGTGGTATCTCTATGGGAATGTATAATACTGACTTAAGTATTAGGAGTTTCGCAGTAAGCTGTTTCGAATATGCGCTCGCAACAAAACAAGATTTATGGTTTGCAACTAAAGACACTATTTCAAAGACTTATGACCATAGGTTCAAGGATATATTTAGTGAGATTTACGAAGCTAGTTATGCTAAGCAATTTGAAGAGGCGGGTATAGAGTATTTCTATACACTAATTGATGATGCAGTTGCAAGAGTTATAAGAAGTGAGGGTGGATATATTTGGGCTTGCAAGAATTATGATGGCGATGTTATGAGTGATATGGTAGCTACTGTTTTCGGCTCTCTTGCTATGATGACTTCAGTACTGGTTTCCCCATCGGGAGCTTACGAGTATGAAGCTGCACATGGTACAGTAACAAGACATTATTATAAGCATTTGGAGGGTGAATCTACTTCAACTAATCCTGTTGCAACTATATATGCTTGGAGCGGTGCTTTCAGAAAACGTGGCGAATTAGATAATCTTCCTGAATTAATAGCTTATGCTGATGCCCTTGAAGAAAGTTGTCTTGATACCATTTCGGAAGGCACAGTAACAAAAGATTTGGTAGCCCTTTATTCTGGAGATGCTACTATCAATCAAGTTAATTCGGCTGACTTCTTAGAAGCTATTGCAACAAGGCTTAGAGCCAAAATTTCCGTTTAATATATCTAATAGTACTTAAGAAACTGCAAGACTCAATACCTTGTAGTTTCTTTTCTATTTAAACGCATATATTGTGGTTTTTTTGCAAAATGGTTCATATTAGACACTGATATAATTGCAATGTAACTGTTCATTATGCTATTATAGGGGTATACTACTTGAGAGGTAAGATGTTTTATATGAATGATAGTTCTTTTAGAGTAGCTAGAGGCGAAAAAAATGCCGATTTAGTAATTTCTAATGCTAGTATTATTGATGTTTTCAATAATACCATTTATAAAAGCAATATTGCTATTTATGATGGGATTATAGTCGGTATTGGTGACTATAAGGGTAGAGAAGTCATAGATGTAGAAGGCGCATATGTTATGCCTGGTTTAATTGATTCCCATTTGCATATTGAAAGTTCTATGATGACCCCTAAGCGTTTTGGTGATACTGTTATTAATCACGGTATAACTACAATTATTGCTGACCCACACGAAATTGCTAATGTTTGTGGAGTTAGTGGTGTCAAGTATATGATTGAGGACAGTAAGAATACTCAATGTGATATCAAGATGATGTTGCCAAGTTGTGTTCCTGCTACAGCCTTTGAGACCGCAGGAGCAGAGCTTAATGCGAAAGTCATTGAAGAATTGATTACTAACGAAGAAATTTTTGGGTTAGGAGAGATGATGAATTATCCTGCCGTTATAAATGGCTTTGGTAGTGTAACAGCGAAGCTTATCTCTACATTAAGAGCAGGCAAAGTTATTGATGGACATTGCCCTAATGTAAGAGGAAATGACCTTAATGTCTATATACTTAGTGGCATTAAGACAGACCATGAGTGTTCAGAGATAGAGGAAGCGAAAGAAAAGATTTCTAAGGGAATGTATATACAAGTCCGAGAGGGCGGCGTATGCAAAGACCTTAAAGCACTTATTCCACTTGCTAAGACCCCAGCATATCGTAGAATGGTATTTTGTAGTGATGATTGTCATCCTGATTTCTTGATTAATGGAACTATTAATAATAGTATCAAACTCGCTGTTTCAGAGGGTGTTGATTTTGTAACTGCTGTAACTATGGCGACACTCAATGCTAGTGAATGTTATAATTTGAACGATAGGGGAGCAATTGCAATCGGGCGGATTGCTGACTTAGTTATTATTGATGATATTGAAAGCTTCAATATCCAAAGAGTATATAAGGCTGGCAAGCTTGTATCTTATAGAGGCGTATTGATTAATGAAATTGCTGAAAATGAAACAAGTTCTAAACCGCTAAATAATTTTGTTTGTGAGAGAATTTCCGAGAAAGATTTCGGTATATCTATTACAACAGATAAAGCTAGATTAATTGAAATTTATCCTAATGGAATTGTTACAGGCAATACCGTTATAGACACGAGAGAAATAGACGAATCAATCAATAAACTATGTGTATATAATAGATATTCAAATAGCGGAGATAAGGGTTTAGGTCTAGTCAAAGGTTACGGCATCAAAGGTGGAGCGGTTGCTATGTCTATTGCTCACGATTCACATAATATTATTGCTATAAGCGATAATGATGCTGATTTAGCTTGTGCAATCAACGAAATAGTCAATATAAAAGGCGGTATTACTGTCTGTTCTGGCGGGAAAGTGCTAGAAACTCTACCTCTAGAAGTTGGTGGATTGATGACTGATAAATCTGTAGAATTTATAAACGAAAGATATGAGAAGATAACGGAAATTGCAAGAAGTCTTGGAGTGGAAGAGAGTATCCATCCGCTTCTTAGCCTATCCTTCCTTGCACTACCAGTTATCCCACATTTGAAATTGACTGATAAGGGGCTTTTTGATGTGGACAAATTCGAGTTTACTTCTACGGAAGTAGTATAGGAGGTATTATATATCGTGGCAAAAGTAGCTATAGTTATGGGAAGCAAGAGCGATCTGAATGCAGTTCAACCTGCAATAGATATTCTTCGTCAGTTTAAGATAGAGCCTGAAGTTCGTGTAATTTCGGCGCATAGGACACCAAATATCGCAGAGCACTTTGCGAGTGAAGCCAAGTCTAACGGAATAAAAGTTATTATTGCAGCAGCAGGCAAGGCGGCACATTTAGGTGGCGTATTAGCTGCTTATACAACTTTACCTATAATAGGCATACCAATAAAAAGCTCAACTTTAGACGGTCTAGATAGTTTGCTGTCTATGGTGCAAATGCCATCAGGTGTACCTGTGGCTTGCGTTGCTATCAATGGTTCTTTGAATGCGGGTTTACTCGCTGTGCAGATGCTAGCAATTTCAGATGAGAAATTGGATAAAGCTTTTGCAGATTATAAAGTAATGATGAGAGAAAATGTAATAAGCGATGATTTGCTTATTAAAAAGGAGTTAAACAAATGAAATACGAAATTAAAGATATGATATACGAAGGCAAAGCTAAGAAAGTATATACCACTTCTAACGATGATATAGTATTGGTGCAATATAAAGATGATGCAACAGCTTTCAATGGCGTGAAGCGTGGAAGTATTCTTGGCAAGGGTGTTGTTAATAATAAAATGAGCAACTATCTTATGAAAATCCTCGAAACTAAAGGAATTCCTACACATTATGAAGAGCAAATCAGCGACAGAGAAACTTATGTGAAGAAAGTACAAATAGTACCTGTTGAAGTTATTGTTAGAAATATTGCAGCAGGTTCACTTGCGAAAAGATTAGGTCTTGAAGAAGGTACAATTCTTAAGTGTACAGTTCTTGAATACTGCTATAAGGATGATGAACTAGGCGACCCAATGATTAATGATTATCATATCAAGGCAATCGGCATAGCAACTCCAGAAGAAATGAGTACTATTGCAGATATGGCGCTTAAGGTTAATGATATATTAATTGGGTTACTACAAGATGTAGGTGTTACTTTAGTAGACTTCAAGCTAGAATTTGGCCGCTATAAAGGTAAAATTGTTCTTGCTGATGAGATTAGCCCTGACACTTGCAGATTCTGGGATACAGCTACAAAGAAGAAATTAGATAAAGATCGTTTCCGTCGTGATTTAGGCGATGTAGAAGATGCCTATCAAGAAATGTCTAAGCGATTAATGGGAGAATAGTATGTCTATGCCCCTCAAGACAGGTGTTAACCACGAATGTGGAGTTTTTAGCATCTATAGCAATGAAAATAAGAATTTAGCCCAAATGGTTTATTTTGGGCTATTCTCTTTGCAACACAGAGGTCAAGAGAGTGCGGGTATATCTGTTACTCACAATAAGTCAATAAGGTATTATAAGAATCTTGGCTTAGTATCCAAAGTATTTGATCCTATTAAGCTTAGCGAATTTCCTGAAGGTAATATCGCTATTGGTCATGTGCGATATGCTCCTACTAATAATCAAGATATCAATAGTATTCAACCAATCCGTTTTACTAGCAGTTTCGGCAAGATGTCAATAGCTATGAATGGTAATATTATCAATTCGGCTAAGTTGCGAAATATTCTAATAGAGGATGGGCATATTTTTCAATCCAAATCTGATGCTGAAGTTGTAGCTGCATTAATTAACAAATATGCACCTGCTGGAGATATTGTTACGGGAATCAAATTGGCGGTTGAGCAACTAGTAGGTAGCTATGCTATAGTAATTAACACTACTACAAAACTTATCGCAATTAGAGACCCTAATGCTATCATGCCTTTAGTACTTGGTAAATTGAATGAAGATTATATTGTAGCAAGTGAGTCTTGTGCTATAGATAATTTGAATGGTTCGCTTATTCGAGAAATTGGCTTAGGTGAAATGCTAGTAATCAATAATGAGGGTTTAACTAGTTATTATATGAAAGAAGCTAAGAGAGCTTCTTGCATATTTGAGATGATATATCTTTCTAGAAGTGATAGTATCGTATGTAATAGGTCAATATATAATTCAAGATTTGAAACGGGGGTAGCTCTTGCAAAAAAATATAAAATTGATGCAGATTTAGTAGCTGGTGCACCTGATTCTGGTGTTATTGCTGCTCGTGGTTATTCTGTGGAGTCGGGCATTCCATATAAAGATATATTATGCAAGAATAGATATGTTGGTAGGTCATTTATATTGCCTGAACAACAAGATAGAGAAACTAGTGTGAAAATTAAGCTTAACGCTGTTAGATCTAATATTGAAGGAAAGAAAGTAATTCTAATAGATGATAGTATTGTTAGAGGTACTACAAGTCGAAAAATTATCAAGCTAATAAAAAATGCAGGAGCTAAAGAAGTACATCTTCTTATTGCTTCCCCACCGATTATTAATCCTTGTTATTATGGTGTTGATATGCGTGACCGCAAGCATCTAATGGCAGCTAACCTTACTATTGATGAAATGTGTAAGATAGTAGAAGCTGATAGTATTAATTATTTGCCTGTGGATGACATTATTGAATGTTGTGGTGGAAGTGGATTTTGTACCGCTTGCTTTACTGGGGATTATCCCACAGAAATAGAATAATAAAGGAGCTAATGAAATATGGCTATAGATTATAAGAGTGCAGGAGTAGATGTTGAAAGGGGATATAAAGCCGTTGAACTTATGAAAAAGTATGTCCAGAAGACATATAATAATAATGTCATGGGTGATATTGGTTCATTTGGTGGAGCATATAGTTTAGATGATAAGCCCGATGGCGATGTTCTTATTGCTGGTACTGATGGCGTAGGCACTAAGTTAAAATATGCGTTTGTACTAGATAAGCATGATACTATAGGTATTGACTGTGTGGCAATGTGCGTAAATGATATTATTTGTCAGGGGGCGAAGCCATTATTCTTCCTAGATTATATTGCAACTTCTAAGCTAATACCCGAAAGAATAGCAGAGATAGTGAAAGGTATAGCAGAAGGTTGTATTATGGCAGGAGCAGCTTTAATAGGTGGAGAGACAGCTGAAATGCCAAGTTTCTATGAGGGCGATGATTATGATATGGCAGGATTCTCAGTTGGCATAGCAAAGAAGGATAAGCTTATTACAGGCGATAAAATAGAGTCAGGCGACAAACTAATAGGTCTTAGAAGCAGCGGTCTGCACAGTAATGGTTATTCATTAGTGCGTAAGCTTTTTCCGCCTTATGCAAGCGATTTGAACGAATATTCCGATAGATTAGGATGTACTTATGGGGAGGCTATTTTAGAGCCAACTAGAATATATGTAAAGCCTGTTTTAGAACTAATTAATAAGTTCGAAATTAAGGGATTAGCTCATATTACGGGGGGTGGTTTCATAGAGAACATTCCAAGAATGTTCAAGAAAGGCAAAGGTCTTACAGCTAAGATTGATATTACTTCTTATGAAGTGCCAGTAATTTATAGCTTGATACAAGAAAGAGCGATACTACCTTATAGTAAGATGTACAATACATTTAATATGGGAATTGGTATGGTAATGGCAGTAAGTCCTGATATAGCTGATGAAGTTGTATCTATGGCTAATGCTTTGGGCGAGCAAGCCTATATAATAGGCGAAGTTATTAATGGAGAGGAATTAGAATTATGAAAGTAAAAATTGCAGTATTCGCATCGGGTAGTGGCTCAGATTTTCAGTCAATTATTGAGGGCGTTGAAAGTGGCGTTATCAAGAATGCTGAAGTATCATTATTAGTAGCTTCTCAGAATGGAATAGGTTCGATTGATAGGGCAGAAAAATATGGCATTAAGCATGTTGTATTCAACAAAAGTAATTTCACTTCTTTGCAATTTATGTATGATGTACTTGCAATGGAACTGCAGAGAAGAAAAATTGATATTATCGTACTTGCAGGATACCTAAATATTCTGACACCGAATATTATCAACAAATATAGAAACAGAATTGTGAATATTCACCCATCATTAATTCCGAAACATTGCGGTTTAGGTTACTATGGTATGAAAGTACATGAAGCTGTTATTGCTGCTGGCGATACATTTAGTGGCGCAACCGTACACTATGTAGATGAGGGAGCGGATACAGGCAAGATTATTATGCAAGAAAAAGTAGTTGTCTTACCTAATGACACTGCACATACTTTAAGGGAAAGAGTATTAGAGTTAGAACATAGATTGTTGCCAGTAGCGGTAGCAAAAGTATGTGAAAAATATATAGCGAAAGCGAATAAATAGGAGAGATTATTATGAAGAAAAGAGCATTGATAAGTGTATCGGATAAGACTGGCATTGTAGAATTTGCCAAAGAACTAGATAGTTTAGGTTATGAGATTATTTCTACTGGTTGTACTGCGAAAACAATTAAAGAAAGTGGTATAAATGTTATTGGTATTTCTGATATAACTAGTTTTCCAGAATGTTTAGATGGTAGAGTTAAGACTCTCCATCCTGCTGTGCATGCTGGTTTACTAGCTATGCGCTCTAATCCAGAACATATGG
>CAZKXV010000043.1:0-9004 GCA_964556835.1 uncultured Clostridia bacterium | reverse complement strand
ATGTCTATAATTAAATCCTTTAATGACTATTTAGAAAAAGAACAATCAAAGAGGGCAACACGAGTAGGCTCTGGAAAAATCAAACCTAGTGGATTAGGACAATGCTATCGTAGACAGTTCTATTCCATTAGGCAAGAGCCTGAAACAAACCCATCGGATCTTCCTAGTGTTAAGCGTATGCTATTAGGAACAGTAGCACACGAAACAATTCAAAAGGCTTTTGTTAATACAGAAGTTTTGACTGAAGATAATGCAGTTAAAGGATACGCTGACATAGTAGGAGAAGACTATGTATGTGATATTAAGACAGTCAACCCTTATGCTTTTAAATGGCTACTAGGTAAGAATTTTGATCTTCATAAAGATAAAGCAGATCATTGTTTACAAGTAGCTACATACTGCTTAATGTTAAATAAGCCTTATGGTAAACTTCTTTATGTTAATTGTGGCGATTTTAATAAAATGGAAGAGTTTACTTTTGATGCTGATATGTACAAAGATAAACTAAACAAAGAACTAAAGGTTATTGGGAACTATCTGCAAGAAGACAGACTACCAAAACCAGAGCCACGCTTATATGATGGAAAAGAGTGTTCTTATTGTAATTGGAAAGATAAATGTGGTTACTTAACTAAGGAGTGAGGATATGAAACCAACTAAACGAAAGGAAGGTGCAGTATGAGTAAACCAGAAACAATCAAGATAGACGAGGTAGAGTATGTTCGTAAAGATTGCTCAAAGCCAGCAGAAAAATTAGACGGAATGAAATATGTTATAGTCCGTTCCTATGATGCTGGGTGCTTTGCAGGGTATTTAAGCTATAAAAAAGAAAGAGAGGTCGAGTTAAAGAAAGCTCGTAGACTTTGGTATTGGTCTGGTGCTGCATCATTATCGCAATTAGCAATGGAGGGTGTATCTAATAAGAGTAATTGTCAATTTCCATGTGAAGTAGATTCAATAATTATTGATAATGTTTGCGAAGTTATTGATGCTACTGAAAAAGCTAAGAAATGTATTTCTGAGGTGGCTATATGGAAGAAATAAATACTAAATATATGAAAGGCTCTAGCTATGGCTCTGGCTCTGGCTATGGCTCTGGCTATGGCTATGACGATGGCTCTGGCAATGGCTCTGGCTATGGCTATGGCAATGGCAATGGCAATGGCGATGGCGATGGCTCTGGCTCTGGCTCTAGCTATGGCTCTGGCTATGGCTCTGGCTCTGGTGATGGGCTCTGGCTCTGGCGAATAAGTTAATTAACTAAGGAGTGAGGATATGAACAGAGACGACATAATAGAATATATGGAAGAACACGACATCTCTCTATGTGAGGGATGTAATCAAGAAGTAGAAACTAAAATGTGTACCAAAAACGGACACGAGTTCTTTTGCCCTAGTTGCTGGAAAGAACTTAAAACAATGGAAAGGGAGGCTTGAAATGGGAATGTTGGATAATACTGGTATATTTATGCCAAAGGTAGGAGATAAGAAGACTTTCACTATCAAAGGTGTTGAAAGAGTAGAAGTTCCAGATAGTGAGGATAACTTTAAGAAGAAAGGTGGAGTAGATGCTGGATTCTATATGCTAATCGATACAGATATAGGAAAGATCAAGCTAAATACTTGGAAGCTATACTTTGCTATGAAAGATGCTAATGTGGACATAGGAGATACCATAGAAGTAGACCACAAAGGCGTTGGAGAGTATGTTATTACTAAAAAAGAGAAAAAAGAAGAGAAAGACTTAGGTTGGGAAGAATGACAAGAGATTTCAAAGGCGTGTGGATACCTAAAGAGATATGGTTAGACGAAAATCTTACTATAATGGAGAAAGTCTTCCTAACTGAGATTGATAGTCTTGATACATATAGCTCTTGCTTTGCTAGTAACTATTATTTCGCTAACTTCTTTGGGCTAGGGGTTACTAGAACAAGCCAAATAATCAATACACTCATTAAAAAAGGCTATATTGAAGCTGAATACGAAAGAGAAGGCAGAGAAATAGTCAAAAGAGTTCTTACAGTTAAGTGTAAGAAGGTATTTAATAAAGTGTATGAAGGTATACAGGAAAGTGTAACAAGGTATCCAGTAAAGTGTAGAGATAATAATACAACTAATAATACAATTAATAATAAAGGCTTACGCCATAGAGACTCTTTTTCTATACCTACTTTAATAGAGTTGACAGAATATTGCAAAATGCGAAATAATTCCGTAGACTCACAACAGTTTTTAGACTTTTATGAAGCAAAAGGTTGGATGATAGGTAAGAATAAGATGAAAAATTGGCAAGCAGCAGTTAGAACTTGGGAAAAAAGAGATGGTTCTATCAAGAATGTACTTAAAGAGAGGGGAATTAGAGACTTATGAGACCACTAGGATTTGAAGAATATTTATCAGAACAATTCTGGAAACAATATCAAGGCTTAGACGATGAATCGCCTGATGCTGAAAGTGAGTGGATAACAGATTTAAGCCCTGATGAGTGGATAGATTATGCAGAGGCGTGGAGTGCTAAAAGAGTAATCATGGAACTGACTAAGGAGTGAGGATATGAAAGATAAAGAGCTAAGAAAAGCACTAGGTTATGATAAAATATCTTATGGATATGCAGGTCTTCATACAATTTTTTATAGAATTGAAATGAAAGAAATAGAAGACTTAAAAAGTAGAATTAGATTATTAGAAGAATATCTAAATATAGAGTATTCTAGTGGGTATAAAACTTCTCCTAAATATTTCAAGAAGGGTAAACTAACTAAGGAATTAAATGAGATACAACAGAATAAAAGAGCACTATCGTAATATGGACGAAGATGATTTACGACAGAATGCTCAAGAGTTGTCATTCTTTAAAAAGCAATACAATAAGGACTTAGGAGATTTAAATTATTCTATTATACGAACCCTAAAAGCCGAAAGAACGAGACTACAACATGACTACAGACATAACTGGGCTATATCGAGCCCGACATTTACTTGATGATCTAAAAGAAATACTAGAGGCTCGTAAGCAAGAGCCTGAGATGCCACTACTCTCACTCCCTAAACTCTCTAGTAAGATATGGGGATTACACCGTAAACGCCTCTATGTTGTAGGAGCAAGGACAGGGCTAGGTAAGAGTGCCTTTACTGCTCAACTAGCCTTAGACATAGCCTTACAGGGCAAAAAAGTAGTATTCCTAAGCCTTGAGGCAACCACCCACGAAATACTAGAACGACTCTTCTGTAACCAATATAAAATAGACTCATTTGACCTTATCAGAGGTAGGTTCTGTGATTACAGGGACAGATGGGAAAAGTTTATAAAGAAGGTTCACGACTTAGACTTTATACTCTCGGATAATATCGGAAGCACACTCAAACAAATCAATGAAGTTATTAATCACAAAATAGGCAAACCAGATGTCCTTATCATAGACTATATTCAAATGATAAGAGGACAAGGTCGAAGTTTCAACGAAGACATAGCAGAGTTCCTTAAACATTTACGCTTAATCGCCATTAGAGAAGATATTGCAGTTATATGTGTTAGCCAGATCAACAGAGAAGGAGAAGGAGAACTACCTACATTAGCACAGCTTAAGGGTTCAGGAGTTATAGAAGAACACGCTGACTGTGTTTTCTTATTACACGCTACTAAAGAAGATGACGGAAGTGTTAAGAAATATTATTTCTATGTCGCTAAGAACAGAAATGGAATGACAGGTAAAGTAGATATGGAGTTCGTAGGTAAGCACTTCTTGTTTCAGGACTCTCTTGTAGAGGTAGAACCACCAGATGAGACAAAGAATATAAGAGAGATGTTTAATTCAAAGAAAGTATATAAAGGACATGGGTATGTGGAGGACTAAATGGAATCAATAGAACTGGTAGAGGTGTCAGATGAGCTTATTAAAATATCTAAGGAATACGCTGAACACAGAAGTGAATGTGCAAAACACAAGTTGGCTTTTGATACAATATTGGCTAGTAAAATTAATGAATTCTATAAGGTTAAGAAGAACATCGGATATGAAACATCAAGACTAATGCTTATGGCAGAGGGAGACGAAGATGCTAACTATCATGATAAGAAGTATCACTATCATTACGCACAGTATAAAGGGATTGATAAGATTATAGACGCTTTAAGAGATAAGATTAACCTAGAGAAATACTTTGGGAGAGTTCAATGAGAACTTGTAGAAAATGTGGGATGAAAGATGCAGATAGTAATTTTAGAAAAGATAGATATACCTGTAAAATATGTGTATCAGAAGATAACCACGAAAGGTATTTAAAGAATTACGCACTCAATAAAGAAAAGATTCTAAAGAAAACAAAAGAACATTACAATGAAAACAAAAAATACTATAGTGATTATCAGAAGAAGCATTGGAAGAAATATGTATTCAACAGCCAAGAAGAGTATCGGGTAGTATCATGAAATATAAAATAAGAACATTACAGCGTAAAGCAGACAAGGAGTTCAGTAGATATGTTAAGCTCAATCAGTGCGATAATAGTGGCTATTGTACTTGCTGTACTTGTGGACGAACTTTTCTTTGGACAGAAATAGACGCAGGACACTATGTAGGTAGAGCTTGTATACCTCTAAGGTATGATGAGATGAATGTACACCCCCAGTGCAAATACTGCAATAGATTCCGCGAAGGTATGAAAGATGAGTATGCTCTGTTTCTAATAAAGACCTACGGAGAAGACATATTAAACGAGCTACACCAGAAGAAGTATTCAGTAGGTAAATTAACACACGAAGATTATCAAGAACTGTATGAGATGTACAAAGAAAAATCTAACGCTCTACAAGGTGAAAAGGAGCTATAATGGGCATAATTAAATGGCAAAAAGAATGGGCTAAATTTGTAAATGGAGAGGAATTAACACGAAAAGAGGCAATATTCGCTAAGTGCTACGAGTGCAATGGGTTCGATGAATCTAGAGACGATTGTATGGGTGGTATTTCTTGTCCCCTATACCATTGGTCGCCTCATGCAAAACAAATCGATTCTACGAGCCTGAAACGTAGGTTAGATAGGTTCTCAGCACCAAATTATAGGGGTATGTCAAAGTTAGGAGATAATATATGAAAAATACTCTAATTATAAGTGATACACACTTGCCTTTTGAAAAAGAAGGGTATCTTGAGTTCTGTAAGAGAATAGAAAAGAGATTTGATTGCACTAGAGTTGTGCATATAGGAGACTTAGTAGATAACCACGCTATAAGCTATCATGAGCACGATCCAGACGGATGGTCTCCAGCCCAAGAAATGAAAGAAGTAGATAAGCAATTGCAGAAATGGTATAAGGCTTTTCCAGAAGTCTATCTATGCAGAGGTAATCATGATTGTTACAGCTCTGATACTGAAATATTAACAACTAATGGATGGAAATATGGAGTAAACCTTAACGAAGATGATATTGTTGCAACATTAAATCTCGATACGAATATTATTGAGTACCAAAAGCCATATCTATTAATCAAGAAAAATTATAACGGAGAGATGTTTAAATTTGAAGGTCAACATTCTATAAATATGTTGGTTACTCCATCGCATAGAATGGTTATCTCTAGCAAAGATACTCTTATCAGCGACCCTAAATATCATATTAAGAAGGCTCACGAATTAAATAAAGCTTATAGGTATTGGGCTGTATCAGGCGATAATGATAATAAAGATTATGATATAGACGATGATGAGATAAGATTATTAGCTTGGGTGATGACAGACGGATACATAAAAGATAAAGGTTATGCCGTTTGTCAGAGTAAGGTAAAAAATCTCAAGAATATAGAGAATATAATTAGGACTACTTGTGGTAGTTTCAGGAAAAAGTCTAGGAATAGAAACATAGAGAGTATCTGCGGTAGAAAGTTAAAAAATCCTCCGTTAGAACAGAATGAGTATTATTTTACAAGCAGATTTTTAGATAATGCTTTGAATAATAATAAATATATTATACCATCTTTTGCTTGGTTATTCTCTAAGAGACAGTTCAAAATCTTCATAGATACAGTAATAGATGGAGATGGAAGCGATTATTCCGAGTTAAGAGAGTCTAATACAAAAGCACTAATTTTACACGGAACAAAGAACTTCTTAGACCAAATACAATCATTATGTGTACAGAATAAATACCATGCTTCTCTTCGGATAGTTAGAAATAAAGATTATAGGTTAAATATTGTTCCAGATAGAATTAAAGTTGGTCACACATCTGGGTCTGATGTCTGTGATTATGAGGGGGTTGTTTGGTGTGCTTCTGTCGACAATGGAACACTTGTTGTTCGTAGGAACGGAAATGTATCAATACAGGGGAACTGCTTAGTAGACAGGAAAGGCAAGACAGTAGGCTTACCTAGTCGATGTTTTAAGTCTTTTAGAACTATGTGGAATTTACCGAAAGGATGGAAAGATGACTTTTCTTTTATCTTTGATAATGTTTGTTATCAGCACAGTGGTAGTGGGGGTCGCTATGGGCATATTAATACAGCCCTCAACAATAGGATGTCTACTGTTATCGGTCACCTACATTCTGTTGCTGGTGTTGAGTATTCAGCGAATGAGCGTGAGGTAATTTTTGGTATGTGTGTAGGTTGTGGATTAGACAGACATAAATATGCGTTTGATTATGGTAGACAATTCAAAAATAAACCGATCTTGGGCTGTGGGGTTGTGTCTAATACTAAGCACGGAATTAATGCCCAATTTATTCCGATGGAGATGAAATGAAAATACTATTAATAGGTGGATATGGAATGCTAGGTCGTGCCTTCCCAAAAGAGATACCTAGAACTATGAGAGAGACTAAGGGCTTTGATGCCTTAGAGAAAGAAATAAGACTTAGAGAACCAGAATATGTTATTAACTGCTCTGGCATTATAGGTCATAAATGCAAAGATATTAGCGAGACACTTGATATAAATGTTGCACTACCTATTCACTTAGCTAAAGTATGTAAAGATGTTGGTGCTAACCTAATTCAATACTCTACATTCTATGAGGGGAACTGTTTATATACTGCTTCTAAGAGGTTTATGGAAGAGATATTATTAGAAATGCCAAGAACATCGGTAATATATCTACCAACACTATTTGATGAAGACTTTGATATAGCTCACTATAATGAGAAGTTTCACTTAGCTTATACCAAAGATATTGCCGATTGGACTCTAAACCATCTAGACACTGTAGATGTATTCTTATGTAATGAAGGCTATCCAGAAAGAAAAGAGTTTATAAATTATGTTGGTAGAGATTTTAATAAGAACTCAAGAAATGTTAAGTTGTTTGAAGAGATAGATATGTACCAATTATTAGAAATGAGACACTGGAAAGAGGCAGTAGATGAGATTAGGGGGACATCATTAGATTAGGGTACTTCAATCCTTCAGAGAAATTACTATACCACGCTGATAAAGTAGCACAATTTGCCAGAGGTGAACGAATCTACCCTGTAATGATAGAATGGTTCTTAGCAGGTATGTGTAATCTAAAGTGTGACTTCTGTGCTTTCAGTAAGAGTCATAATAAGACTCTATTCGATACACAACAGGCTCTTAGAATTATCCCTGAACTGAAAGAGCTTGGCATAAATGCTATTAACTTCACAGGTGGTGGAGAACCTACACTTCACCCTATGTATGGTAAGATAGCTCAACAAGCCTACGATCACGGACTAGAGATAGGGTTATTCACCAATGGGGTAAGACTTAAAACAACTTTAATAGAGACTATTTTACATACACATAAATGGGTAAGATTTTCAATAGATGCAGGAACACCAGAGACATTTAAAAAGACCAAGGGAGTAGACAAATACAGAGAAGTTATGGACAACCTTAGATTTACAATGATGCTTAAAAGTAATTTCTCCTCAGCCACGGACGTAGGTGCTGGTTTTGTGATAACACGCAGGAACTACAAAGAGATTGAACTCTTCACAGACCAGTGCCTACACCTTGGTGTAGACTATGTACAGTTTAAACCTCAGATACACCCTTATTTTGATGATGCTCAAGAGGATAAGGACTTCTGGGCTACCAGTGTTAGACCAATATTAGAGAGAGTTAGTAAAGACAAACGAGTAATGGTCAATCTCTATAAGTTTAGAGACTTAGAAGACGGTGCAGACAGACCTTACTCTACTTGCTATGGGTGGAAGTTCTGCCCTTGTATCGCTAGTGATGGAAACTTATACATATGTAACTATCTAGCCTATCTACCTAAACACTCTTTCGGTAGTCTATATGTGAATAAATTCACAGAACTATGGAAAGAGAAAGATATGAAGATATGTAGTGAGTGTCAGACACTGTGCAAGAATGATGCTATTAACAAGGTATTGTTTAAGATAAAGGAGGTTAAGAGTGGACACAAGAATTTCCTGTAATCACTGTGCTTGGATGTCTCACGGAAGATGCTATCAATATGATTGTCCTGAGTTTCAAGGTAAGTTTCCTAGCGAGCATAGAATACACGAAGAAGAAGAAGATAGAAAGTATAATAATTGGCTAGGTAAGAATGTTAAATATATATCCAGAATGTTGGGTAGCAGGAAATGAGATGTTTCCAAAATGGAAATAACTTAACAAATATGATAAATTAAAGGAACGTGAGATATGAAAGATAAATTAACTAAGAAACAAGAATACGGTATCGCCGAATGGCGAGAACATTGTTTAAAGATTGGGAGAGACACATCACCTATCAATAAAAAAGTTACGGAAGAGTCTTGGAATAAATTCTATAAGATATTAAAAAAAGATAAGCCTAAATTTTGGTATTGTCAAAGTCCTTTACAGGCTCAAATTATAATTAATATTTTTCCAGAGATTGTTAAAGCATTTAAAGTTGTAGATAAAGGGGCTAACATCGGGGATAACATCTGGGAGAACATCGGGGCTAACATCAGGGCTAACATCGGGGCTAACATCAGGGAGAACATCGGGGATAACATCTGGGAGAACATCGGGGATAACATCTGGGAGAACATCG
>CAZKXV010000042.1:0-9272 GCA_964556835.1 uncultured Clostridia bacterium | reverse complement strand
GAGTGCCACCTTGCCAAGGTGGAGGTCGCGAGTTCGAATCTCGTTTCCCGCTCCATGCGAGCCAAGCGTTATTAGCTCAGTTGGTAGAGCACCTGACTCTTAATCAGGGTGTCCGGGGTTCGAGCCCCCGATGACGTACCAAAGTCCTTAGATTAATATTCTAAGGACTTTTTAATTGTATTAAATTATTAATTGTAATTAATTGTTGTTTTTTTTTGTGTTTGGGTGTAAAAATGTTTGTAAATTATAGTAAAGTTTCCTTTAATAAATCAATTCTTTATAATATTATCTATATGTCTAATTATTGTACTAAATTACTTGATATATAGGATATGATATACTAAATTATTTGATATGCTTCCCTAATTTATTAAATACATATGAGAATCGTATCAAATAGATTAATATATTTGTATCGAATTAAAAATATTAAGAAAAAAATTAAATTTATATCAGAAAGATATTACCAAAATATTAAATATAACACAAAATGCTTATTGTAATTATGAATTAGGTAAGACAGAACCTCCTTATGAAATATTGATTAAGTTATCACAATTCTATGGTGTTTCTTTAGATTATATTATTACTGGTAATGAAACAACAAACTTTGAAAATAATTCACCATCTCTGCGACGTTTGCAGAAAGCTTTTAAAAGTGAAGGTATTAACCTTGCTGATATAGACAAGCTCTCTACTGAACAATTCAAATTAATAGTTAATATGTTCAAACAAATGATTAATAAAAAATAGTATTCGAAATATTTTTTACCTATTAATCTATTAAAGAGCAAGCATATGATAAGTTAAACAGAAAAAAATAGACTGTTACAATAGCTTTATGTCAAGGGGACAGGATTTTAATCCTGTCCCCTTGACATTTTTACTTTTACTAACTATATCTCTACCCTATACTTATAACAGTATACAGAGAACTCCTCCCTTGCCTTCGTTTACAATCCTACCTAGGGTCTTTCTGAGCTTTAATTGAGCCTCAATTGGTACATTTGTTAGCTTAGTAGTTAAGCCCTCTTTGACCAGTGCATACAATGGTTTACCGAACATCTTAGTTTCCCAGATACCTTGCTTATTATCAACAAACTCTTCCATAAGGAAATTTACCATATCTTCGCCTTGCTGTTCTGTGCCTACAATTGGATTAACTTCAGTATGAACATCTATTTTCATTATATGTAATGAAGATGCTGATGCTTTTAGTGATACTCCGAATTGATTACCATGTTTCACAAGTTCAGGTTCTTCAAGTATTAAGTCTTCTATTTGAGGCATTACAACGCCATAACCGATTTCTTCAACTGAAGCCATTGCTTTCGCTATCTTTGAATACTTAACTTCTGAATCCTTCATATACCTTATATACTTCAGTAACGCATAATCATCTTCAATGTCTTTACCACAAGTTGTAGTTAATACTTTGAAGAATAATCCCTCAACGGCTTTTGCATTAATGACTATAGTACCCTTTCCCATATCAAGACTTATATTAGTATCATTTATCATAAACTCAGAGCCAGCAAACATCTTTTCGAATTTGTTGAAGTCACTCATTCTGGAAATACCAGTAGCTAACTTGCTTAGTCTATCTAATACTTCTGCTATGACAATATCTTCTCTAGGCAACACCCTCATCCACCTAGGCAAGTTAATGTCAACTAGCTTTAATGGGAATTCAAGTAACATTTTAAGCATTAACCCCTTAATATCTTCTTCGTTCATTTTAAGAGCATCTAGGGCTATAACTGGCGCATTATATCTTTCACTTAAAGCATCTCTTAGTTTCAAGGTATCTGAGTTTTTAGGAGTTGTCGTGTTCAAAACTATAACAAAAGGCTTACCCATATCTTTCAATTCTTTGATTACTTTCTCTTCTGCTGGAATATATTTAGGTCTAGTAATATCAGTGATAGAGCCATCAGAAGTAACCATTATTCCAATTGTTGAGTGAGAAGTAATGACTTTATTAGTGCCAAGTTCAGCAGCCTCCTCAAATGTCATTTCCTCATTGCTCCAAGGTGTTCTAACACTTCGAGGTTTTTCATTCTCGATATGACCTAATGCTCCTTCAACTAAATAACCTACACAATCTATCATTCTTACGCTAATATCAACATTATCAGAAATAGAGATTTTAACAGCTTGTTCAGGTATGAACTTAGGCTGTGTAGTCATAATTGTCTTTCCATCTGCTGATTGAGGCAATTCATCTTGTGCCCTTTTCTTAATGTTTTTATCGCTTATCATAGGCAGAACAAGTTTTTCCATAAATGTCTTTATAAATGTTGATTTACCTGTCCTAACTGGACCTACTACTCCTATATATATGTCCCCGCCTGTGCGTTCCGCTATATCATTATAAAGCTTGTAACTATCCATAATTCCCTCCGATTAGCTATTCTTTATAGATTTATTCTATTTCTTCCAAAATATACCATTTTTTCTAATCAATATTACTAAAATTATAGTTTTTTCCTATATTATTAGCCTTAGGCTTTGTACATTTTTTTTATTGGTAAGATTTTTTATTTTATAATAATAATATATATATAAACTTTGTGAAATTATTTGCAAATAAATTTTTTTGGTGTTATAATACATTTGTTTTTAATACTAAGGAGGTATAAATTATATGACACATCAATGCAAATGTGGCACAAGTGACGATTCTCCAAAATATGAAGAGTTAGCAGCAGTGCTAGATAAGTATAAGGATAAAGAGGGTTCTCTTATTCAAGTGCTTCATGCCGCTCAAGGCATATTTGGTTATTTACCGCTTGAGATTCAACAGATTATTGCCGAAGGTCTAGATAAGACTTTAGCTGAAGTATCGGGGGTAGTTTCGTTCTATTCATATTTTTCAACAATACCTAGAGGTACGCATATGGTTAGAGTTTGCTTAGGTACAGCTTGTTACGTTAAAGGCGCTGATAAAATCATCGCACGTATTAAAGAACTGTTAAAAATAGACGTAGGCGGTACTACAAAAGATAGACTTTTCACTTTCGAGGTTTCTCGTTGTATAGGAGCTTGTGGACTTGCTCCTGCAGTAATGATAGATGATACTGTATTCAAACACGTTACACCTGAATCAATAGAAACTATTTTGAATAGTTACGGCGAATAAGGAGATTTGATTATGGGTAATATAATAAGAACAGCAAAAGACCTTGAAGCAATCAAGGCTAGTTATATTAAAGAGCAAGCGAAGTACAAGCATACAGTTTTAGTTTGTGGCGGTGCAGGTTGTGTATCTTCTAATTGTAAGGAAGTAAGTGATGCTGTAACTAATGCAATCAAAGCTAATAATCTTACTAATGAAGTTAATCTAGCTATTACAGGATGTATGGGTACTTGTGCTATAGGTCCGGTTATGTTAATCTTACCTGAGGAAACTTATTACGTTTCTTTAGATGAAGAGAAAGCAACAAGAATTATAGAAGAACACATCAAAGGTGGCAAGATTATAGAAGAATATACATACTTAGATCCTGAAAATGGAAAACATATACCTAAGATGGGCGATATTCCATTTTTCTCACTTCAACAGAAGATAGCTCTTAGGAACTGTGGTTTGATGGACTTCTCATCACTAGATGCTTACATTTCTAGAGATGGTTATAAGGCACTAGCGAAATGTCTATTCGAAATGACTGCTGAAGAAATTATCAAAGTAGTTCTAGATAGCGGACTTCGTGGTAGAGGTGGAGCAGGTTTTCCTACAGGAATTAAGTGGAATGCTGCTGCAAAACAAGTCAAAGACCAGAAATACATTATCTGTAACGCAGATGAGGGAGACCCTGGTGCATTTATGGATAGAAGCTTGATAGAGGGCGATCCTCATTCTATCATCGAAGCTATGATTATTGGTGCTTATGCAACTGGCTCTTCAATTGGCTATGTATATGTAAGAGCAGAATACCCAATTGCTATAGAAAGACTAGGTATTGCTATTGACCAAGCTAGAAAAACAGGATTGCTTGGCGAGAATATTATGGGTTCAGGTTTCAACTTCGACCTATTCATTAGAATCGGTGCTGGTGCTTTCGTATGTGGTGAAGAAACTTCTCTTATCGCATCTACAGAGGGTAAACGTGGCGAACCATCTCAGAAACCACCTTTCCCATTTGAAAGTGGTCTATTTGCTAAACCAACTAACATAAATAATGTAGAAACATTTGCAAATATCCCTGCAATCATATTAAATGGAGCAGAATGGTTCAGCAGTATAGGTACAGAAAAGTCTAAAGGCACAAAAGTTTTTGCACTTGCTGGAGATATCGTAAATACCGGTATAGTTGAAGTTCCTATGGGCAAATCTCTTAAAGAACTTATATATGATATTGGTGGAGGTATTCCTAATGGTAGACAATTCAAGGCTGCACAAATCGGTGGACCATCAGGTGGTTGCTTGACTACTAAGATGTTAGATATGCCTCTTGACTATGAATCACTTCCTAAAGTTGGTGCTATTATGGGTTCAGGCGGACTTATTATAATGGATGATACTACTGATATGGTAGATACAGCAAGATATTTTATGGACTTTATCTGTGATGAGTCTTGTGGTAAATGTGTTCCTTGTAGAATTGGTACTAAAAGAATGCTTGAAATTCTTAAAAGAATTATTGCTGAGGGTGTCAAAGAAGGCGATATAGAAATTCTGCAAGAATTAGGTACTGTAATCAAAGATTCAGCTATGTGTGGATTAGGACAGACTGCACCTAACCCAGTACTTAGTATAATTAATAATTTCCCTGATGAAGTGAAGAATTACAAACCTGAAATCAACCGTTACACTGTTCTTCAAGACAAATGTAAGAAATGTAAGGCTTGCTTGCAGACTGAATGTCCTGCTATTGTTAGCAGATACAAAAACAAAATTGAAATTCTTGAAGACCTATGTACAGGTTGTGGACAATGTTCGAAACTCTGTAAATTTGACGCTATTGTCAAAGTAGGCGAGGTGAAATAATATGATTAGTATTAATATAAACGGAAAAGATTTTAAAGTAGAAGCGGGTCAAACGATATTAGAAGCTGCTCAAAAATGCAATATTTATATCCCTACCCTATGCTATCTGAAAGATAAACATCAATGTGGCTCTTGTAGGATATGTGTAGTTGAAGTCGAAGGAGCTAGAGCATTATTAGCATCATGCGTAACCCCTATAAGAGATGGTATGGTAATTAATACACGTTCAAGTAGAGTAAACCATACTAGACAAGTGTTATATGAATTGATTACAAGTGATCACCCTAAAGATTGTCTCTATTGCGCTAGGTCAAATGACTGTGAATTACAGAAATTAGGAGAAGAAATTGCAGCACCACCTAGTCATAGATTTGATGGTGAATATTCTAGCAATATCGTAGAGGTATCAGCTGGTATAACAAGAGATACAGCAAAATGTATTCAATGTAGAAGATGTGTTACAGTATGTAACGAAATTCAAGGCGTACACGCTATAGATAGACAAAACCGTGGATTTAATACACAAATTGGACCAGCTAACGGATTAGAGCTTGCAGGTTCCAATTGTACCTATTGCGGTCAATGTACTCTTGTATGCCCTGTAAATGCTTTGAAAGAGACTTCTCATATCAAAATGGTTCAATCAGCTATAGATAATCCTAATGTTAGAACTATTGTACAAGTTGCTCCAGCTGTTAGAGTAGCCTTAGGCGAAGAATTTGGTTATCCAGCAGGTACTATTGTAACTGCGAAAATGGCTAGATCATTGAGACAATTAGGTTTCGATGATGTGTTCGATACCAATTTTGCAGCTGACCTTACTATAATTGAAGAAGGAACTGAATTCCTAACAAGAGTTAAAAATGCTTTAACTGGTAAAAAAGCAACTCTTCCTATGATTACAAGTTGTAGCCCTGGTTGGATTAAGTATGTTGAGAATCATTATCCAGATGTACTAGACCATCTTTCAACTTGCAAGTCTCCTCATCAAATGTTTGGTGCCATAGTTAAATCTTTCTATGCAGAGAAAATTAATGTAGACCCTAAGAAAATGTTTGTGGTTTCTGTTATGCCATGTACAGCTAAGAAATTTGAAGCAGGTCGTCCTGAGCTTACTAATGGCGGTAACGCTAATGTAGATGCAGTTCTTACTACTCGTGAATTAGCAAGATTGATTAAGGCTAATAACATAGATTTTACATCCGTTTCAAACGCAAAATTTGATAATCCATTGGGCTTTAGTTCAGGGGCAGCTGATATATTCGGTGCAACTGGCGGAGTTATGGAAGCGGCACTTAGAACAGTTTATGAAATAGTTACAGGCAGAGAACTTCCTTTTGCTGACCTACACGTTAAACCTATCGTAGGCTTAGAACAAATCAAAGATGCAACTATCAAGATAGAAGGAACACTTCCTGAATATAGTTTCTTAGAAGGAGTTGAAGTTAAGGTAGCTGTAACAAGTGGTCTTAAAGGTGCAAAAATTCTTACAGAACAAATTGCCAAAGGTGAATCACCATATCATTTTATAGAAGTTATGGGCTGCCCCGGAGGCTGTATCGCTGGTGGTGGTCAACCTAGACCTACAACTGAAGAGGTTAAGAAAGCTAGACTTGATGCTATTTATCGTGAGGACGAGAACAAACAAATTCGTAAATCACACGACAATCCATATATCATTAAGCTATATTCTGACTTTCTTGGCACACCTAATAGTCACAAATCACACGAATTATTACACACAACTTACACAAAACGTGGCAAATTCAATGAACTATTGAAGAAATAAGAATTTATAAACATTATAATAATATTATCCCCACAGAAATATTTTTGTGGGGATTTTTCTATACATTATTTTCCAGTTAAGTATTAATTTACTGCTTAGATTAATATATATTTAATAGATCATATATCTTTTATAATGCTCACTAACAAAATAACCCACAACGCATATCTTGTTGTGGGTTATTATTAATTAAAATAAAAAATTTATTTTGTAATTGATTCTATAATAGCGAGCTTTATACAGCAGACCAAAATATCACATGCTTTTTCCAGTTCATCTAAAGGAGGGAAAGTGGGTGCTATTCTTATATTACTATCGTAATCATCTAAATTTAGTGGATACGTTGCACCTGCAGGTGTTAGTATCATACCTGCTTTTTTACATAGTTCACAGACTTTCTTAGCACAACCATTCTTCACATATAAACTTATAAAGTAGCCACCAGTTGGGTTATTCCACTTAACTAAATCCGTATCAGAGAAATTATTTGTTAGTGCCGAAATTACCATTTCGAACTTTGGTCTAAGTATTTCTGCATGTAATTGCATTATAGCCTTAATACCATCAATATCTTTAAGAAATTTCACGTGTGCTAGCTGTGTCAACTTATCAGGGCCTATAGACTGTATCTTCATCTTGTCAAGGGCACTATTGATATTTGTAACCGATGCTGACATAAATGCAATGCCCGAACCAGGATATGTAATCTTAGATGTTGACCCGAACATTATAGGTCTATTAGAATTGCCGGCTTCTTTACAAGCGGTTAAAATATTCTTGAGTTCAGGTGCATCTGAATATAGTGCGTGTACACAATAAGCATTATCCCACATAATAACAAAGTCGCTTGCAGTCTTCATATTAGCTAATCTGTCAACTACTTCATCCGAATATACAACTCCATCTGGATTAGAGAAACGAGGAACACACCATATACCCTTAATACTCTCATCGCTACTAGCAAGAGTTTCTACTAAGTCCATATCTGGACCATCTTCTTTCATAGGAATAGTAATCATTTCTATACCCAATGTCTCACATATAGCGAAATGTCTATCGTAGCCAGGTGATGGGCATAAGAATTTTACAGTCTTCATAGTACACCAAGCAGGCTTGCCATTTACTCCGAATTGCATTGCTCTCATCAAATAATCAAACATCATATTTAGACTACTATTGTTGCCAATAATAATCTCTTGCTCGCTGACACCTGCAACCTTAGCAAAAAGCTCTCTAGCTTCCTTGATACCTTCAAGTCCTCCATAATTTCTGTAATCCGAAACAACATTTTTCGAATTAAGTATGTCCAGCATACCATCAGATAAATCCAATTGTTCCTTGCAAGGCTTACCTCTAGCCATATTAAGATTAAGCTTAGCCTTAATGAATGAAGTATATTTTTTCTTCTCCACTTCATAAGCTTTTTGTAGATCGCTATTTGTTCTGTCAAAATAGTCCATATTATACTCTCCTATATGAATATTATTTTTCTTCATCTCTCGACCTAAACACTAACTGTATAGGTGTCCCAGTGAAATTGTAAGATTGCCTTATACAATTTTCTAAATATCGCCTGTAGCTGAAATGTACTAGACTAGGGTCGTTTACAAAAAACACAAATAACGGAGGATGACTCTTGACTTGATTTACATAAAGTATCTTCAACTTACGTCCCTTGAAATTCGGTGGTTCAGTAACCATAATTGCATTCTGTATAATATCGTTCAATGTGCCTGTCGCAACATGTTGGTCTGCATTCCCATATACTTCCTCAGCTAGGGCAAGCAATTGTTCCACTCTTTTGCCCGTAAGCGCAGAAACATATGATGACTTGAAATAACTCATAAACTTTATAGCTTCAGCAAGTTTCTTCTCATACTCATTAATAGTATAAGTATCCTTATTAACCAAATCCCACTTGTTCATAACTATTACGGAAGGTTTACCCTGTTCATGAATATAGCCCGCTAACCTTACATCTTGTTCAGAAATTTCATCAGAACTATCAAGTACAAGAAAGACTATATCAGCTCGTCGTATAGCGCCTAAAGCTCTTACTACACTATAATGCTCCACATTATCGTGTATACTTCTTTTTCTTCGAACGCCTGCTGTATCTACAAGTGTATACTTCTTATCATTATATTCAAATGGCGTATCTATTGCATCTCTTGTAGTACCTGCAATATCCGTAACTATTACTCTATCATAGCCGATAATTTTATTTACAAGACTGCTCTTGCCCGCATTTGGCTTACCAATTATAGCAATTTTCAAGCTATCTACAATTACTTCTTCTTGTCTCACGAAATAGCTAACAACGTCATCTAGCATATCACCTAAGCCTTTACTATGCTCAGCAGAAATGCCATATACGCTTTCAAAGCCTAGAGAATAGAAATCATAGTGATTATCATCAGCTATATTATCTACTTTGTTTACCGCTACAATTACTGGCTTCTTAGACTTTCTAAGTATCTTCGATACCTCTTC
>CAZKXV010000041.1:0-9360 GCA_964556835.1 uncultured Clostridia bacterium | reverse complement strand
ATAATATTATACTTCATACCTATCTTGGTTCTAACGGAATTAATAATTCTGTTGTTGATTATACTATTCCTGCAAGCGTTAGATATATTGCTGATTATGCTTTCTCAAATGCTGTACAATTACAAACTGCTGCAGCGGAGGAAGAAGAAGATAATATTATTAATGTAGGTAAAGGTGCATTTAAGGGTGCCGCTGATTTAGAGAGTGTTATTCTTCGTAATGTTACAGCTATTGGCGATAATGCCTTTGACGGTTGTGTCAGCTTAGAGAGTTTCAATATTGCTGAGAGTCTGCAAGACATTGGTGCAGCAGCTTTCGCTTATTGTACGGTGCTAGATAATATTACTGTAGCTACACTTAATGGCAAATACGCTTTCGTTGACGATGTTCTATATGAATGGGGAGTTGACAAAACAAGTAATGAGAATTATGGTATCCATACTTATTTGATTGTTAATACTGCTTCGGAATATGTTGTAAAAGAATTCATTACTATCAATGATGTAAATTATGATGTATCATGGGTAGGCGAAAGTGCATTCTATAGCGAAGATGATTTGATAACTGTAGTTGTTCCTGAATACATTAATACTATTAACGATGGTTCGTTTAATGCGGATACTGATTATATTAGAGTAGTATTTGAGGGAGCAGTTCAAGAAGTACTTATATCTTACTTAGAAGGTATTGATAAGGTATATGCTCCTAGTGATGCAACTAGTATGGTTAATTGTCTAGAAGCTAGCTTGTTAACTGATACTCCTATTGACTATAAGTTAACTACTCCTAAAGGATGTTTGCTTTATGCTATTGAAACTGATTTAATATCTTCTGATGAAATTGCTGTTGTTTATGGCGTACATAATAGTCCAAGTTGCAATAGAAATCATTCAGAAATAGTTATACCATTATATATTGATGGTAGAAAAGTAACTACAATGTCATCATATCAATCGCTTGAAACTGCTACAGGTATTGCTGGTAACTTTATTGGAATATCATCTATTGAGTTCCTTGAAGTAGAAAATATTAGAGATGGTGCAGTTGGCGCATATAATCCTTCTACTGATAGTTATACTATCACTGGTGGTGCTTTCCAACAAGCAGTACTTCTAGGTGAGATTATTTATGGTTCTTCATTGACATATATAGGTACTGGAGCTTTCTATGGTTGCAGTAGCCTATCTACAATTGTAGTTCCTAATACTGTTACTGATATTGCAGAAAGTGCATATGCGTTCTGTTTCGGTATTGAACAAATTACTCTTGGTAGCTCTGCTACTTCAGGTCTTGTTAATATTGGACCTAGAGCTTTCTATAATTTGAGGAACTTTAATAATAATTCTATTGTTATTCCTTCTTCAGTTGAATCTATTGGTGAACAGGCTTTCGCTAGAAATACTTATCTTATAGAAGTAGTATTCGATGGTAATGTAGAGGACACTAGTGATGATATCTTTGAATTTAATAATACTAATATGATTATTTGGGTTCCTATAACTGCTGCTGATTTAGTTGTTGCACATTTCTATAAAGATTCTTCAGCTCACGAATTGGGTGAATATACTAAGTTCATTTATCTTCCTAGTAGTTATTTCATATATGAAACTGCCACTATCAATGGTGTTCTAGGTATAGTAATTTTAGGCAAGAGTGCTGCTTTCGTAATTCCTAACGGTGTAGAAGGCGTAGTAGATGGTGCACTTGTTATTCCTAAGTATATCAATAACTTACCTGTTATTGCGATTGGTTATACCATTAATGATGCTTATAGTGAGGGTGATGATGGCTATATAGTTGGTGCTTTTGAAGATAATATGCAGATAACCACAGCTATATTACCAGAAACTGTTATTGAGCTGCGTGATGAATGTTTTGCTGGGGCTAATAGTCTTCTATCAGTATATATTGGCGATCAATTAACTACAATAGGTAATAGAGCTTTCTTTGGGGCAAGTAGTCTTGAGATATTTGCTAATTATGATACAACTGCAAGTATAGATGATTTATCAATTTCTTCTATAGGTAACTATGCTTTTGCAAACTCAAGTATTTCTATACTTGAAATTAATTATAATCTTAGAACTATTGGAAATTATGCATTTGCTAATACAAATGATCTTGAATACCTCGGATTGACTGAAGGTCTTTTAAGCATAGGTGATTATGCATTCAGCGGTTCAGCTATTATAAGTACCGATTCAGAATTGATGATTTCATTTGATTTACCTAGTTCAGTTGAGTATTTGGGTATCGGTGCATTCTTGAATGCTTCAGGCTTAGAAAGTGTTGTTATTCCTAAATACACTAAACTTACTTCAATTAATGAGTATACATTCAAAAACTGTTCAGTTATGACAACTCTCGATGTTCCTGATGCAATACTTATTATAAAGGATGAAGCTTTCTATGGAAGTGGACTAGTTGAGCTTACTTTGGGCAGAGGTCTTCTATCTGTAGCTGAGTCTGCACTTGAGAATTTGGTTTATTTGGAAAGATTCATAGGTAGTCCTAATGGTTCTTCTGCGGATACGTATTTCATATTAGGTGAAGTTCTTTTCCATTATTCACAAAATAATACTACTGTCTTAGTAAAATATCCAAGACAGAAAAATGATGCTGAATATGAGCCCCCAAGCAATATTAGAGTTAGAGCTATTGCTGATAAGGCATTCTATAAGAATGAATACATAACAAGTATCACACTTGATACCTTATTTAATGTCGGAATTAGCTCATTTGAAGATTGTATCAATCTTAATGAAGTTATTTTCGGATATGTTCTATCTAGTATAGATGACCGTGCTTTCTTCAATACTTGCTTAAGTTCACTTGAGCTTACTAATGTAACGATGATTGGTAATAGTGCTTTTGAAAACAATGAAAGTATAGAAAATTTAATACTTCCTACTGGTACTTCAGGTCTTCATATTAAGGAGCGTGCTTTCTATAATGCTTTCGCTAACAATTTAAATGATGATAGTGTTAAGGTGCTTATAATTCCTAATACAGTTGAGAGAGTTTACTCAGAGGCTTTTGCAGGAAACGGGAACTTTAATGAAATTCATTTTGGCGGAGATTTAGATTGGGATGCTGATGCTCTTGGTGGCAATATGGCGAACATTGTATACTATTCGGAAGATTCCACCAATATAGCTAGTAGTGCTGATAGCATTGCAAATTATAGTTATGTATATACTAGTCCTAGTTTGTTCAATATAGAAATAGACTATGTAACAGGTACTTGTGGCTTCTCTCTAACTGACTCTATACCTATTGTTAAGTCATCCATTGTTATTCCAAAATACTTTGGCAATTACTTAGTCATTGGCTTTGGCGGCGAAACTGATAGTAGTGCATTATCAATAATTGTTACTCCTGATAGCATTACAGAATATAATGACTTGTCATTGCCTTTCTTAGGTATTCTAGATCCTAACGGTAACGAGAATCCATCAATTGTAGACTTCTATATTCTATCTCTTTCTGTTGGTTCTAGTGCTCCTTCTGAGTGGACAAATGATGGCACTTATAATACTGTTTTCGCTTTCGGAATAGAGAGTTATTACTCTTATATAGAGGGTGCTCCAGTTTATATAGTAGAATATATTAATCCTATTGATTTAGCTGAATATTCAGAGCTTATTCAAGATGGCGATTTAATTGCACCTGTTGCTTTTGTTAGAAACGGTTATGAATTGCAATCTTGGAACAATGTATCTGACGGTAGCGGTGGTATTGTATATGGATATGGATCAGGACAAAATCAAGAATATAGCGAGGGTGCTGGTATCACATTGTATGCACAATGGCTTATTGTGACATACACGGTTAGTTATAATGAAAATGGTGGTGAAGATACTCATGGTAATCCAACTACATATAATATTAATACTCCTGTTATTAGCTTAGATGAAACTACTAGAGATGGTTATACATTTGAAGGGTGGTATAATAATGCCGAATTAAGCGGCTCTGCTATAACACAAATTGGTCCAAATGCATATGGTAACCTTAACCTATATGCGAAATGGTCTGCTACTCCTTATGATATTAATTATATGTTAGATGGTGGTATTAATTCGGAGGATAATCCTGACACTTATACTATACTTGATGACTTTACATTTGAAGAACCATCTAAGAACGGTGCTACTTTTGAAGGTTGGTTTACTGATGTAAGCTTAGCTCCTGAATTCTTGGTTTATGGAATTGATCTTGGTTCGTTCGGCGAATATAATATCTATGCTAAGTGGACTCTTATTACTTATAATATTTCTTATAACTTGAATGGTGGTGAAAATACTCATGCTAGTGCTACTGAATTCAATGTTGATACACCTACATTCTCATTAAATGCTGATACGAAAGCGGGTGCGTACTTCTTTGGTTGGTATGATAATTCTACTTATGAAGGTGATTATATCACTGAGATTGAAGAAGGCACTTATGGCGATATAGAATTATGGGCTAGATGGACAGTTTCTTATAGTATTACTTATGTTCTTAATGACGGTGCTGGTATACATGGTAACTCGGACTTCTATACTCCATTAACTCCTACATTTACGCTTAATGCAGATACTAGAGCAGACTTTGGCTTTGGCGGTTGGTATACTGAAGAAACCTATGAGAACAGAGTCTTAAGTATAGCTATTGGTTCAACTGGAGATGTGACTTTATATGCTCAATGGTTACAAGAATTTGATATCACTTACAATTTGGATGGTGGTACTAATTCAGTTAATAATCCTGATACTTATATAAGTCATCAAGAAGTCATTGTATTCGAAACTCCTACAAAGCTAGGTTATACTTTCTTAGGCTGGTTTATAGAGGCAGAATTTATAATTCAGATTACTGAAATTGGTATTGGTTTAGAAGAAGATGTTGAGATTTATGCTAATTGGTCTAAGAATACTTATACCATTACATATAATTTGTCAGGTGGAACTAATAATATAGGTAACCCAGCAACTTATCAAGTCGATACTGCTACAATTACATTTGCAGCGCCTACAAAATTAGGCTATACATTCTTAGGTTGGTTCGCAAATTCATCATTGACTTTGCCTATTATTAGCATTATAGAAGGTTCTACTGGAAACTGTAGCTTATGGGCTAAGTGGTCAAGAGTAACTTATAGTATAACTTACAATACTAATGGCGGAATAAATTCTGTTAGTAATGCTATCTCTTATAATGTAGATTCTCCTTATCTAAGTATTTCCGCTGCTACTAGAATTGGTTATGTATTTGGTGGCTGGTATGCTGCTGAGGACTTCTCAGGTGATGTCGTTGTAGGTATTGCAGAGAATTCAACAGGAAATGTAGTGTTATGGGCAAATTGGACTATTATCGAGTATTCTATTACATATAATGTAATGGGTGGTAGTAATATTGGTACTTCTAATCCTGCTTCTTACTTCATAAATACTCCTACTATTACACTTGAAGCTCCAACAAGAACATATTATTCATTTGGTGGTTGGTACTCGAATAGTGCATTTACTACTCCTGTGACTGAAATCATTCTTGGTTCTTATGGCAATGTTGTTCTTTGGGCACTTTGGTCAGCTGAAGAATATACAATTACTTATGATGTTGATGGTGGTGCTAATGATGATGCTAATCCAGATATATATACTTACCAATCTGCAAGTATTGATTTCGCAGATGCAGTTAAGTATGGATATACTTTCATTGGATGGAATCAATACGTGCTAGATTTTGATAATAATGGTAATGGAATCTATGAGCCTGCTGATGGCGATACGCTAATATTAGAACTTATTGAGACTTTACCTACCGGTTCCTATGGTGATTTAACCATTTATGCTGATTGGAGTTTGGATACGTATAGTATTACTTACAACTTAGATGATGGTACTAATGACCCAGCTAACCCTGCATCTTATGATGTAAATAGTCCGCTGATAACTTTTGTAGCGGCTAGTAAATCATATTCTGTATTTGGCGGCTGGTATGATAATTCTGAATTTATTGGTTCTCCTGTAACTATCATTGAAACTAGCTCAACGGGAGATGTTGAATTATGGGCTAGATGGATATATGATGAATATGATATTAATTATGAGGTTAATGGTGGAGAGAATTCTCAGGATAATCCAGATTTCTACACTTATATTGACTCTGTAGTTTTCGCTAGTCCTACTAGAAATGGTTATACATTCTTAGGTTGGTTTAGTGATGTCACTATGGCGCCTGCTTATCTAGTTACTGGAATTGACTTGAACTCTCACGGTGATTATACAGTTTATGCAAAATGGACTTTGGCTACTTATAATATCAATTATAATTATACTGAAGGTGTCACAGTCAATGATAATCCTATTACTTATACTTTAAATACACCAACTATAACTCTTGTAGCTCCTATCAAACCAGGCTATACCTTTGTAGGATGGTATAATTCACCTACTTTGAATCCTCTACTTCCTATTATTACAGAGATTCCTGTCGGATCTTCAGGTACTATAGACTTATGGGCTGCTTGGACAATGAATACTTATAATATTACCTATAATCTTGATGGAGGTACTAATAAGATTAATAATCCTGCTACATTTACTGTAGAGAGTACTGATATTTATTTAGTTAATATAACAAAGAATGGTTTCATATTTGCAGGTTGGTTTACCGATGCTGCTAAGTTAGTTCCATTTGTTTCGATACCTCAAGGTACTACTAATCATGTAGCAGTTTGGGCTAAATGGACTGCAGTAGCTTATCCTATCACTTATCATGAAAATGAGGGTGTAAATGCTCCTACTAATCCAGCTAGTTATACTATAATTAGCCCTTCAATTTACTTGGCTAGCGCTACTCGTGCAGGATATGAGTTCTGTGGTTGGTATTCTGACGAAGCTTTGACAGTTTCATTTGCTTCAATCCCTGCTGGTTCTACTGGTAGTATGGAAGTTTGGGCTAAATGGGCAGAAAGTTTCTCTATCACTTATGAACTTAATGATGGTGATTGGGTAAGCCCTACTGATCCTATATATAATTATTCTAGTAATGAGCCTGTGACATTGCCTATTCCTGAAAAGACAACTATTGATGGCGAAACTACTGTATACTATCAATTCCTTGGTTGGTATGAAGATGAGTTCTTTACTGGAGAAGCTATCTTTATCTTAGATAAAGCAGAGCCTAGTGATATAATTTTATATGCAAGATGGTCTAGAATATATCAAATTGTTTATTTCCTATATGGTGGAGTTAATAATAGTAGTAATCCTGAAAACTTTATTGCTGAAGATGAGGATATTGTATTGGCTTCTCCTACTAAAGAAGGCTTTACTTTCAATACATGGTGTTCTGATAGTTCGCTATTAGTTCCTTATTCTACTATTCCTTCAGGAACTACTTCAAATAAGGTTCTCTTCGCTAGTTGGTCAATAATAGATTATACAATCACATACGACTTGAATGGCGGAGCTAATGACCCATCAAATCCAGATACTTATACTATTGAAGATGATGTTACTTTCGCTAATCCTACAAAAGGTACTTTGGTATTCCAAGGCTGGTATACTAATGAATACTTCACTAACGAGGTTACTGAAATTGAGATAGGTTCGACTGGTAATATAGAATTGCATGCAAAATGGGCATATACAATCACTTATAATCTAAATGGTGGATTTAACCATATTGATAATCCTGCAACCTTTGTTGAAGGTAGTTTCGAAATAGTATTTGAACCTGCTACTCAAAGCGGATATATTTTCAATTCTTGGTGTACTGATTCTCAATTGGATATACCTATTACTAGTATCCCAGCAGGAGCAACAGAAAATTATGTGGTCTACGCTAAATGGAACATCATTACTTATTCTATAGACTATATGCATGGAATTACTGGAGCTGAAGAAACTCTTCTATCTGTTCTAGAATTGAACGAAGAGGCTCTAGAACCTACTGCTCTTTCGCTTTGGAATAACAATAACACCCCTCTTGATTTGGAAGACGATTATGAGTATGAGTTAGATGTATATTATAATATTTCAGCTTCGAATCCTAAACGCATTCTTGTTCATAAAGGCATTTATTTGCAGAATGTATACATTATGGATACAGATATTGAGGAGGTTGAACACTATTATGGCTACAACACAGGGTACACAGAGGTAATAGAAAATGATTTATTTACTCTTGTAAAGTTTGATTCTAGTCTTAGTATTGACCCTTCTACTGTTAATTCAACATTCTTTGTAGTTACTTGTGATGCAGTTGTATATGATTGGGATTATGTGATAATTTATGAAGAAATAGATGAGGAACTAGTAATTGTTGATACAATGCTATATATATATACTGCTAATTACTATAATATGAGTATAACTTCAGTTTCTCTAGGTGGCCTAATTGACCCTGAAGATTATGATGTAACTGAATATGTTACTCAATATGAATACACTATAGCAGATACTCCAGTTAGGTTACCATTTGTTTCAAAACCTGGTTATATATTCGAAGGTTGGTATACTAACTCTGGATTTACTGGTGAAGAATATACTGAAATTCCAGAGGCAGGAGTTGACAACTTGACCCTATGGGCTAAATGGAATACATTGACATTCTCTGCAACGTATAATCTGCTTGGCGGAAGTACAACTTCTAATCCCGCTACATTTACTGCAGCAGATAATATTACTCTTGCTAGTTCATCTAAGAATGGATATAATTTCGATGGTTGGTATGATAATGCTATGTATGATGGCGAGGCTATAACTCATATAGCTACTGGAACTGTGTATGATGTTGTACTGTATGCTAAATGGAGTCCTATAATATATTCAATAACATATAACCTAAATAGTGGTATAAATAATGGATTGAACCCAAGCACATATACTCCAGCAAGTCAGAATATAGTTCTACAAAATGCATCTCGTAATGGATATACATTTGCAGGTTGGTATAATAGTTCTGCTATGACTGAGCGTGTTTATATAATATATTCTGGTACTGCAGGCAACTTGGCATTCTGGTCAAAATGGACAATTATAAACTACAGTATCACATATGTATTAGATGTTGGTGATGATGTACACGGTAATCCATATTCATATAATATTGAGCCTCCAACAATAAACTTGGTACCAGATACCAAGACTGACTATGACTTTGCCGGTTGGAATACTGATGATGAGGGATTGGGAACATATGTTTCTGTAATACCAGTTGGTGCATTTGGAAATGTTACTTATTATGCTATATGGGGCAAGTCTATCATATTTGATAGTAATGACCTTTCGGCTACTGGCACAATGCCTGATCAAGTTATTGGTGAAGGATTGACAGAGTCGCTTGATTTAGAACAATTCACCTATG
>CAZKXV010000040.1:2829-9651 GCA_964556835.1 uncultured Clostridia bacterium | reverse complement strand
TAAAAGATTCTTAGATTCTGCCAATCTAGATCTGCTTATTTCTTGTTCTTCTTGGAATTCTGCTCTTTGAGATACTAGAGATGTTCGCTCTGTCTTAAGCTTAGAAATTGTAGACTTGATATCTGTCAAAGTATCTAAGCTTTTATATAGCTCCTCATTAGATATATCACTTTCTCTTTCTCTACTAATAATCTCATCTTGCAACGAGAAATATTTGTGTGTAATTTCCTCTAACTTTTCATTTAGTTCATCTAACTTCCTAAGTGAGCTATCACGTGTTGTATATAAGGCGGCAATAGTATCCCCTTTAATCTTAAGACTGCCTTGCATTTCCTCGATTGCTTTAGTTAAAGATTGAGTATTCTTAGTATTACTATCTATTCTTTCTGACAGCACATTGGTACTACCAGTACTTTTCTCTATCTCAACAAGTCTATGTGTTAAGCTCTCACTTAATTCATCTAGCTCTTTCTCGCATTCATCTGCTTGCATTTGTTTATTATTTATATCGATTTCAATGTCTTTAACTTGCTTTTCAAGCAATAATTTCTCTTGCAAAATGGAATCTAGTCGGAATTGTCCATCTCTTTTCTCTTTACTAGATAGCTCAACTTTAGAAATATAGTAATTGATTTCATTGTATTTCAATTGAGCATAATATGCATCATACTTAACCTTGCTTTCAGCATATCTTTTCAGAGGTCCAAGCTGTTCTTCAAGGTTATCAATAGTCAGTTGTAGATTCTCAAGGAACCTCTTCTCTGTATCTAATCTATTTTCGTTACTTTTCCTGCGCTCTTTTTGGTTGGCTATTCCTGTAGCCTCTTCAAATATCTTTCTTCGTTCTTTTCTATCAGAACTTAGAATAGTACGTACACTATTCTGTCCTATAACTGCTAGACTGTTTTTGCCTACTCCGATATCTCTAAATAATTTGGTATTCTCAGAAGCACGAACTGCCTCCCCATTAATAAAATATTCGCCTTCTCCTTTAGTAGGTTCTGACGCCTTTCTCTTAAGCCTTCTAGTAAGTACAATTTCACCAGAACCCCAGCCGAAAGATTTGTCTAAATTGTCGAAAACTAAGGAAACTTCACAATCATTCATCGCAGGTCTTTTATCAGAACCTGCAAAAATAATATCAGTCATAATTTTCGCACGCATAGCAGTAGCACTCTTTTCTCCAAGTACCCACCTTACAGCTTCACTGATATTACTTTTCCCACAACCATTAGGTCCAACTATAGCGCTAAAACCTGATTCAAGGTTAATAACGGTAGGGTCGGCAAATGATTTGAACCCATGAATTATAATTTTCTTAAAATTCACTAAAATCTCCTATAAGTTTCATCTAGTATAAATGATGTATAGCATTCCAAAAAAATGGAATATTATACATAAAGAATTATACCATATGTTGTATTGTTAATCAACTGTATTTACAATATAATGTGATTTTTGACAAAATTTTTAATAAATTGAAAGGATAAATAAGTAGCTTTATAATTTATTGTGCCTTAATTTCTAACCTTTTGCAAGCGTGCCTTGCCGCCTCTTGCTCCGCCTTAACTTTTCTATTACCTACACCCCTTCCTAGAACTTCTCCATCATAAAATGCATGAATAAAGAAAATCGGAGCATGATCCGATCCTTTCTTATCAACAAGAATAAATTCCACCTTAACTTTAGCCTTTGAAGCATATTCAAACAATAATGATTTGTAGTCAGTCATCTTTACGCCATCAGCAAGAATTGCAAGGCTTCTAATTATAAAATTTTTCGCCTCTTCAAGTCCCTTATCATAATGGATAGCAGCAATTATAGCTTCGTATATATCCGACCTATTTTTCTCACTTGGATCATAATATTTACCTGTTAGAATGAAATCATCAATATGCATTATATCAATGTAATTAGCAAGTGGTGTCTTGGAAACAATCTTAGACCTCAATACTGTTAATTCTCCCTCTGTTGCATTAGGATACTTGTTCATTAGCCATTCAGAAGCGACATATTCAAGAATACTGTCCCCAAAGAACTCCATTCTTTGATAGCTTCCTGTACCGTTTTCATTTGCATATGAAGTATGCGTCATAGCTTTCACTATTAACTCTTTATCATTGAATTTATATCCAATTATCTCTTCTAATTTCGCAATTTGTTTCTCACTTAAACTACACATCTAATTTATCCAACTTACCTAATTGTGACTTAATATCCTCTACAACACCTGATAAAGCAAGCGCTTTCGCCTGCAGTATTGATGCACATATAGAATTAGCCTTAGATGAGCCGTGTGATTTCACAATAACTCCATCAACTCCAAGGAATACTGCTCCGCCCTGATTGCTGTAATCTAGCTTGGATTTTAATTTATAGAAAGTGGGTTTCATAAGCAAAGCACCGATTTTCGCCCTTAAGCCACCCTCATTAATAGCATTCTTTATTAACTTGAAAACATAAGTAGCCATGCCTTCGCTGGCTTTAAGAGCAATATTTCCCGCAAAACCATCAGATACAACGACATCATAGTTACCTGAAATAAGTTCCCTAGCTTCCATATTGCCGACAAAATTAATATCCAGTTTTCTTAACAATTGGAAAGCTTCTCTGCTAAGTTCATTCCCTTTCTTATCTTCAACGCCATTACTTAGAAGTGCAACTCTAGGATTATCAATATTCAGAGTTGTTCTGGCATATGCTGAACCCATTATAGCGAAATGTGCAAGATTTATTGACTTGCAGTCGACATTTGCTCCACCATCAACTAAAACCATATGACCGCCAGTAAAAGTAGGGAGTACAGGTGCTAAAGTAGGTCTTGAAATGCCTTTTATTCTTCTAATAATCATAAAAGCACCAGTCAAAACTGCGCCAGTACTGCCTGCCGAAACAAAACCCTTAACATTAGAGTCACTCTTCAAGACATTCAGAGCAACTACTAATGAGCTGTCTTTCTTTTCCCTAATGGCTGTTGTTGGTGTGTCATCATTTGTGATAACTGAGCTTGCATTAATTATACTTATTCTTTGGGTATCGCCGACAATTTTGGCTATTTCTAGCTCGTTGCCACATAGTATGAGTTCAAGCTCTTTATCTAATTCTACAGCTTTAATTGCGCCTTTGACAATTTCATCTGGTGAATGGTCTGCGCCATAAATATCTACTACTATTTTCATATTACACCTTATTATAGAAACAGGGCAAACACTTTTATGTTTGCCCTGAAAGTTTGTTAATTAATTATTTGTTTGTTTTGTCTTTAATTTGGACAACTTGCTTTCCATCATAGTAACCGCATTCTGGACAAACTTGGTGACTAGCTATTAACTCGTGACAATGTGAACATTCACTTAAGTTCGGAGCGGTTATTCTCCAGTTTGCTTTACGTGTACGTTTTCTTTGTTTTGAAGTTTTACATTTAGGTACTGCCATCTTCTACACCTCCTGTAGTTATGTTATTAGTTTTGCGAAAGCATTTTCGCTACTATTATCTTCTATTTTCTCGCATTTGCATTTGTCAGTGTTAAGGTTTACCCCACATATGCAAAGACCTTTACAATCAGAGTTACAAAGCACTCGACTATCCATATTCAAGACCATTATTTCATCTATCATATCAGTCAAATCAATTTGATTATCCTTAGTACTGTCTACATTAAATGTTTCTTCTCCTCTGCAACTGTAATCCACAACAACTGGAGCAAGACACTTAGCACAGGCATATCCTATCGAATATTTTGTAGTAAGAACTACTTTGATTGTGCTCTTGTCTATTACAGAGTATTCACCTCTTATAGAAACATCTGTTAATAATTTTGCCAAGTTGTCATAAATATTTTTCGAACCATTCTTATAAACGCAATCAATTATTCCGCTTATGCCGTGAATATTTATAATCATAACTTACCTCATACGCTTAATGATTATAAGACATTAGTAATAAATTGTCAATAGAATTAAGCAACAATTATTGCTTGTTTTATATAATTATAGTTTCTCTATAATTGCTTTAGTCTCTCTATAATTGCTTTAGTATCTCTAGCTATAACTAATTCTTCATTAGTATTTATAACAAAAGTTTTTACACTAGCTGAATCTGCTGAAATATCATTTACATCAGATTCTAACTGAGCAGAGTTCTTATGGTCAGAAATTTGTATTCCTAGAAATTTCAAGTTTTCAAGCACAACACGTCTATGATATTCACTGTTCTCTCCAATGCCACCAGTGAACACGATTGCATCAATACCACCAAGTACCGCTGCATAAGCGCCTATATACTTAGTAATTCTATAATCAAACACATCTAAAGCTAATTGTGCTTTATCATTACCTGCTTTTGCTGCCGCCTCTAAGTCTCTATTATCATTACTCAACTCAGATAAACCTAATAGTCCACATTCCTTATTGAGATACTGAATTACCTCATGAACGTCCATTTTCTTCTTACCCATAAGATAAGATACAACAGCTGGATCCATATCCCCACTTCTAGTTCCCATAACAAGACCTTCTAATGGAGTGAACCCCATACTTGTATCGAAGCATTTGCCATCTTTTATAGCAGACATTGAAGCGCCATTACCTAAGTGACAAGTAATAACTTTTGCATTAGGATTGCCTAGTGCCTCACAAGCTAACTCTGAAACATATTTGTGAGAAGTACCATGAAAACCATATTTTCTTACCTTATATTTCTTATAATCAGCATTAGATATTGCGTAACGATATGCTTTTCTAGGCATTGTTGAATGGAATGCAGTATCAAAAACTAATACCATTGGTGTATTTGGCATAATAGTCTTACAAGCCTTAATACAATAATTGCTAGGTGGCATATGTAATGGTGCTAACTCTTCATTTTTTATGCATATTCTGATGACTTCATCTGTTACAAGAACTGATTCGGTGAAATCTTCTGCACTATGCACAACTCTATGACCAACACCATAAATTTCGCTAACACTTTTGAGTACGCCTATTTTTTCATCTAGCATCATCTTAAGTACTGCTTTCAATGCATCTTTGTGGTCATGCATATCGGTCTTGATTACCCTACAAAAATCATTTGTTTTGTAAGATAAAGTGGATTTAGATATATCTCCAACTTTATCGCATAAACCCTTCGCTATAAGTGTTTCTTTTTTCATATCAATTAATTGATATTTAAGTGAAGAACTGCCCGCATTCAGTACTAATACTTTCATTTGTAAATTCGCCTCCGTTATTGAGTCTGTAGAATTGTAATTGCAACAGCGCTCACAACGTCATCACTTGTACAACCTCTTGATAGGTCATTAACAGGGGCAGCCATTCCTTGACAAATAGGTCCAATGGCAATAGCTCCAGCTAATCTTTGTGTTAGTTTATATCCAATATTTCCTGCATTAATATCAGGAAATATAAAAACATTTGCATCACCCTTAAGTGGGCTGTTAGGTGCTTTCAATTTCTGAACCGATGGTACGATTGCTGCATCTACTTGTAACTCTCCGTCAATCAATATATCAGGAGCGGTTTCCATTACTAAGGCTGTCGCTTTAGCAACTTTATCTATTGAAGCGTGTCTAGCGCTACCTTTTGTACTAAATGAAAGCATAGCAACCTTAGGCTCTTCACCTATAAGGCTCTTCATTGACTTAGCAGAAGCTATGGCTATATCTTTTAGCTGTTCTGCATCAGGCTCAATAACAACACCACAGTCGCTATAGATATATACTTTATCAGATGGCATAATCATAATAAAACAACTCGAAACAGTATTTATGCCTTTTGCTGTCTTAATAACTTTAAGAGCGGGTCTTAGCACATCACTTGTTGCATGATTAGCACCTGCTACCATTCCATCAGCATCACCATTTTTTACCATAAGAACAGCCCAATAAATAGGGTCAAATATTAAATTATTTGCCTCTTCAATAGTCATGCCCTTATTTTTTCTTAATGAATATAACAATTCAGCATATTGATTAGCTTTTTCAGAAGTATTAGGATCAACTATTTCAATACCTTCAAGCGAAACATCGGGACATCTTAACTTAATTTCACTAGCGTTACCAATCAAAACTACTTTCGCAAGTTTCTCGGCAGTTACCATCTCTGCAGCTTTTACAACCCTGACATCATCACTTTCAGGCAAAACTATAGTTTTCTTTAGTGCAGCGGCTTTTTTCTTAATATTTTCTAAAACAATTGACATATCAAACTCCATTCCATAGCAATTCTAATTTACAGTTGCAACTTTTCATTAATTCCTATATAATTATACTAGCTTTTAATTTAAAAGCAAATAAATAGAGGTGTTTTCGTAAAATAAATGAGGAAATTTGCAATAATATCTGAATATAACCCTTTTCACAGTGGACATAATTATCATATTGAGCAAACAAAGGCTAAATGTGATGATTTGGTCGTTATAATGAGCGGTAGTTTTACCCAACGAGGAAACGTTGCAATTACAGATAAATACACTAGAGCAATTATGGCAATTAAATCAGGGGCAGATATGGTAATTGAGCTTTCAACTTTGTATGCAATTTCAACAGCAGACAAATTTGCGAAAGGTGCAATAGATATCTTGAATACACTTTCTCTTAATGGTTTATCATTTGGAACGGAGACAGCTGATATTGAGGAACTAATTAACCTCTCCATAATCTCTCAAGATGAAAATGAGAGTATTAAAGATATTATAAGACAAGAACTAGACAAAGGCGAACCTCTTGCAGTAGCGAAAGCTAGAGCATTAGAAAGCACTCTTAACAATCAGTCAATCTCAATCTCCCCTAATAACACGCTAGCTATTGAATACTTGAAAGC
>CAZKXV010000040.1:0-2819 GCA_964556835.1 uncultured Clostridia bacterium | reverse complement strand
AAGGGGCTAGGTTATCATAGTGAAGAATTATTGGGAGAGCATATTTCTGCGACTGCTATAAGAAAAGCAATTAGAGAAGGTTGCTTGCAGAATATTAATAAGTATCTGCCCTTTCCTTATATATATGATAAAGAAAGCGAGCAAAGATTTCATGACTTGATAATGTATAAACTATCTACTATGAAATCAATTGATATATCTAAGCTGTATGATGTAACCGAAGGACTTCATAACAGAATAAGCAAATGCGTGAAAACTGCAACTAATTATGATTTGTTTTATGATAATTTGAAAACAAAAAGATATACTGAGGCTAGATTACAAAGAATAATGTTATATTCTCTTTTAGATATTACTGCAATTAGATACAAACACCTAGAACAATCAAGTCCATATGTAAGGGTGTTAGCTATTCGAGAAGACAAAAAATGTCTACTCTCTAATATCAATACTAATAACATTATCACTCATCCAAGAGATGAAAAAAACTGTGATAAAGATGTACAAGAAATGATAGAGTTAGATAATCTAAGCCATAAGCTTAATACACTAATTAACAAAATAGATAACCCTTGTACCAGTATGCAAGTAATAACTATCTAATATATAGAATATTTATAAGGTATGATAAAGAAAGTCATACCAAGCATATCTATCATAGCTGTAATGCTAATAATCTTAATACACCCCGACAAATACATTTTATCGGCACAAAATGGTATACTTTTATTTGGAATCTGTGTACTCCCCGCACTTTTTCCATTTTTTTTCTTTTCAAAAGCTTTAATGATATTTGATGCGGATATCACACTAGGCAAAATGCTCTCTCGCCCTATATCCAAGATGTATAATGCACCTAAATGTGCAGGATACATAATTATTATGAGCTTACTATGTGGTTATCCAATCGGTGCTAAACTGACTTCCGAATACTATCTTGATGGGACTATAGATTACAAAAACAGTCTTACAATTGCTAGTATCGCATCAACTGCAGGTCCAATATTCATTATAGGCACAGTTGGTTCAGCTATATTACACGAACCTATAGTTGGCTATATAATTCTAGTTAGTCATTATCTATCGGCACTATTAAATGGCTTGCTATATCGTAACCAAGAGACTCTAATTGAAGACAATAATACAAGAAATCCAATCACTATGAGCGACAGTATCTACAGTGCGGTTTTATCCGTATTATTAGTTGGCGGATATATTATAATCTTCAATATAATATGTGATATGTTGATAAATATAGGCATAATCGACTTATTAGTGAAAATAATCAACCCAATTACAGGCGACACTTCAAGAGGAATTCTTCTTAGTATTATTGAAGTTACTCGTGGAACAGTTGAGCTATCCAAAAGCAACGCTAATATAATTACGAAAACCGCTACAATTGCTGCAACGGTTACTTTCGGTGGATTTTCTATTATTATGCAATCTATAACTTTCTTAGAGAAAGTGGGAATAAAGCCAAGCAAATTATTACTTTTCAAGACATCACAATGTATAATTGCATACATACTAGCGACAATACTAGCAATGATAGTATTCTAGACTAAGCGTCTTCATCTTTCAAACTATTTCTCTGGTTATCTATTAGGGTAAGGGCTCGTTTCAACTGTGATTCTACGCCCTCAAGCATTTTGTCTAATTCCGATTCAATCTTGTACTTATATACATCTGTTTTAGAGTAAGCCTTGCTAATGATAATATTTGCCTCATTCTGTGCCTCAAGCAGCACTGAAGAATTCTTGACCATATTATCAGCATTAATTCTAGCCTCTCTTGCTATTATTTGTGCTTGTTCAACAGCCATTTTCTGTATAGAATCTATTTCGGCTACTATATTATTTGCAACATCAATTGACTTAGGTAAAGATTCTTTAAGTCGATATATCAAGTCCATAACCGTTTCCCTATTAACTGTAATACTTGTTCCCATAAGACCTTTTCTACCTTTAAGTAGCTCTTCTTCAAGTTCAAGTAACAGATTATTTACATTCTCCATAATAACCTCCTATTATATCAATTATTCTCTGAGGAACTAAATGCGATATGCTCTCGCTTTTTGCCAATTGTTCCCTAACCATAGTTGAACTAATATTTTTGTATCTTTCATCAGCTACAAAAAATATTGTCTGAATATTATTATTAATAGTCTTATTTATCCTGTCTATCTCAAGTTCATAATCAACGCTACCAGAATCCCTTATGCCTCTTACTATATAATCAGCGCCAACTTTCGCACAATAATCAACAGTATAGCCGTTATAGTAATCTGAAATAACATTTGAACCAACTGCAAGCTTAATCATATCTAAGCGTTCTTTTAACGCAAATAACGGTTTCTTAGTTGGGTTCTCTAGAATGACAGCATAGACCTTGTCGAACACCTTAGACGCTCTCTCAATAATATCTAAATGCCCCAAAGTAATCGGGTCAAAACTGCCTGAAACAACACAACTAGCCATTTTTATTTAATCCTCTTGAAATATGTAATAGTAGTAGCGGAATAATTCTTAGAACTCACTAGTTCATAATTGCTATCTTCAAGTATAACAGCTCTAGCTCTATCATGCTCATAGATAATCATACCACCTACCATAATTGTATCATACTCCACGCTAATTTTCAAGATGTCATTTATACAATCTAAGGCATAAGGTGGGTCAGCTAAAATAAAATTCACCCGCTTATCCTTAAGCACCTTAAGTATGTCTTTATAGTCATAATCAAGTACATCGGCGGAAATATTGAGATTTTGCAAATTTTCTTTAATAGTTGCAATCGCATTCCTACTTGAATCATTG
>CAZKXV010000039.1:0-9774 GCA_964556835.1 uncultured Clostridia bacterium | reverse complement strand
TTTACGCTTCCTCCTCTACTCTAGCAAGTCTAGTCTTGTAATATTTTTCAAGACTTTCTTTTGCTTGATTATACTTAGCATCATCAAAAGCACCATAATGCCATTTATAATCGCCAGCAATAAAATCTATACCTTCACCTTTAATAGTATTAGCCATTATACAGATAGGCTTTTTGCCATCTTTAGCATTAGCAATAGCTTTCTCTAAAGCGTCACCAATTTGTCTAAAATCGTGACCATCTATCTCAATAACATCAAAGCCAAAAGCAGTCCATTTGTCTACAAAAGGCTCTAGTCCCATAACATCACAAGTTGGTCCATCTATCATACACTTATTAAAGTCAATAATAGTAACTACATTTGTAATCTTGAAATGTGATATAGCCATAGCAGCTTCCCAGTTACTCCCTTCGTTACATTCTCCATCGCCAAGAATACAATAAGTCATAAAGTCTTGCTTATTCAATCTAGCAGCTAGTCCCATTCCCGCAGCAATAGACAAACCATGACCCAAAGAACCTGTAGAGGCATCTACACCGGGAACTTTTGTTTTATCCAAGTGAATACCTAGTTTAGAGCCAGTAAGGTTAAATGTTTTCAAATCCTTAATAGCTATGTAACCAAAATCAGCAAGTACACCTGCATGGGCAATACCAGCATGACCTTTAGACATTACAAATCTATCTCTATCTATGAAATTAGGGTCTTTTTTATCAATTCTCAGATATTTATGATATAATGCTGTCATTAAATCCATTACACTCATACCGCCACCTATATGGCCTGAACCTGCATCTACCGTTGTCTGCAACAGCAGTTTTCTCAAATCGTTAGCTTTAGTTTCAAGCGCTAACCATTCTGTTTTATTTATTGGCATATTTATTTCCTCCTATTATTTAGTCCAATTTATTTGTGGATTGTTAGCTTTAACAACCTTAAAAGCTTCATTAGCAACATCACAAGTTAATTCAATATCCTTATCAGTCATAGCCATATTAGTGAAATGATTATGATGATTTGTAAGCCATACACCTCTTTTCACACATTCAGAAGCCCACTCTTGATGTAACATTAAGCTATTATCATTCTTAATTATAAGATAGAATAGATTAGGTTCACCAGATACTTCTAGGTTAAAACCATTTTCTTGAGCAGCTTTCTGCAAGCCACCTGTTACTTTCAAACCAACTTCTCTTAGATACTTAGGAGCATCTAACTGTTTGAGCTTATTGATATTAGCAATACCTGCAGCAAAAGGCATAGCAGACATCCAATAACTACCAGTATACATAATGCCACCAGCAACACTCTTTAAGAAGTCTTTACCACAAAGTGCAGAAACGCTATAACCATTAGCAATTGCTTTACAGAAACAAATTAAATCCGCTTCAAAACCATAGAAATGGTCAGAACCAGCAAGATCTAATCTAAATCCACAACGAACATCATCTATAATTAGAATAGAACCATTTTGAGTACAAAGTTCTCTAACTTTCTGCCAATAACCATCGGCAGGAAGAATATTAGTAACAAAATTACCATGCATATATGGAGTAGCAATAAAGCCAGCTATTTCACCTTTATTATCAGCAAAAACTTTCTCTAAACCAGCTACATCATTAAAATCAACATATATAGCATTATTTACATCTTCAGGAATAACACCGGGGCTGTCAATTTTCTGACACCATGGAGCTACACCATGATAAAAACCATTAACAAAAATCATTTTCTTTCTATTAGTAGCTTCTTTAGCAATCATAGTAGCAAATGTAGTAGTATCTCCACCATTTTTTGCAAAGAATGTCCAATCAGCAGAAGCTACAGTATCACACATTAATTCTGCAAGTTCAACCATTTTAGCAGAAGGAAGAGTAGTACAATTAGATATAGCTAGTTGCTCAATAGCCGCCTTATCAACATCAGGGTCGTTATATCCCATAATATTAGGACCATATGCACACATATAATCAATAAATTTGTTGCCATCAACATCCCAAATATATGCGCCTTGTGCTTTACTTAGAAAGAAAGGGAAAGCATCTACAGGAGTCATACAGCCTTCACCAGGTCCTAAATGACCAGGAATACCACTTGGTATACATTTAACTGCTCTTTTGAATAATTCTCTACTTTTAGTATATGTATAAGTTTTCATTTATCTACCTCCTAAGCCAAGTACTCAGCAACGATACCGAGCATGTTATTGATTCCCATTAATATAGGGAAATAACCCTTAAGAACAAGAGAACCTTCACCTAAACATTCCATAGCATCAACTTTGCCATCGAACATACCTCTAGCAGTATCTAAATCGTTAAATTTCATAACAGCACGAGGGTTAAGGCATTTTTCATGAAGATGTTCTAATTTACCATTATTACATCTTATAGTATGAGCAACATCATCACCAATTTCGAAAGCTAAATCTCCATTAGGTAAACGAGAAGCAGCAACAGAACCAATAGGGTCATGATTGCCAATCTGACATATAGCACCAGCTATAACAGATGCCATAATCTTAGTACTCTTCTCGAAGAAATCTCTATCAAGCAACTTTTCAGGAGTAGCCCTAAGATAAGTCTCAGCGATAGCACCAAGTTCAGTAAAGTTCTTAAGAACGAAACCAAGCTTCAACAATCCTTTCAAAGGAATTGGTGTACCTGTACCGTCTACCATTTTATTAAGTCCCTCTGGGCTAAATAATTTGAGATGGATATTAGCAGGTCCAGCACCCGCAGTTGTAGTTACAACACCGTTTTCAAACTTGAAAACAGCCTGTGGACCATTAGTAACATTGAATCTAACAGAAACAGGCTTCTCTGGTGATGCAAGTTCTTTGGCTTTAGAATCAAGTTCACATACTTCCTTAAAAGCACCAAAAATTGCAAATGCGTTTATATACGCTAAAGTTTTTACATCAGACAATTTAATTTCCTCCTTAAAATTTGTTAATGAATATTATTATTATAATACAAGATTAATGAAATGTAAATAGAAAAATCAACTTTTTTTTCTGTAATAGCTAATTTTTCACGTTTATGCATAATTTTATGCAGTATTGATATAAATATGCAAAATGTTATTATAAGTATTACTTATACTATGTATAAGTTGTGCTTATGGCTTTGTGTGATAAATTTGTATTTTATACATTTTTAAGTATAAAAATTATGATTATAAGTCCAGTTTTTAAGCATTTTTGCTTGTTGTATTATCAAAAAAAATATACATTTATACAATTTTGCCTAATTAAAATTAATATATAGCTATTTGTAGAAATTTTTCATTATTACTCATTTATTGAAAATTATTAAATATAATAAAATTATTTTCTATTTTTAGGAAATATATATGATTGAATTATAATGAAAAGGGCTTACTCATAGAGTTGCCCTCGTTCACTAAATAGTATTAATCTGCAAATACCTTTCCATATTCTATCAAGTAATACAATGCCCAATCTTGGTCATTCGAATACGGGTCATAGTATCCGCCATTCTTTCCATTGACTGTGGCAGGATATACATAAGCACAAGAGCCACCACCATCGCTATCGAATAAACATAGATTATTAGTTAGAATATTATTTATTCTATTAACATATTTAGCTGGTGCAGATAGCTTGTCAAATTTCGCCATACATTCTGCTGTAAGCGTAGACCAATAATGAGGGAAAGTATCTCCATATAACCGTTTCTTACCGAACCAAAATCCGTCCCAATGTCTTATAGATATATCATTTGTATGAAAATCAGGTTGATTACCGTTAAAAGCCATTAGATATTTCATATAAATTTCAGCATTTTCATTATATTTGATATCGCCAAGAATTTCATAACCGGATAGCATAATCATAACAGCAGGTGCAACGATTGATTGCTCATATTTTACTTCGTGTTTAGGGATATTCTCGCCAAACTCGATAATAGTATCTGCGTGCAATCTAGCCCAAGACTTTACTTGTGCTATCAATTCAGTATCCTTGAGTTTGGTTGCGATATTATATAGCTTGACTAAAGGTAAACCTATTGCATATAATTTATTACCGCCTTTAGTATAGAATTGATTTAGTATTGCTACAGCTTTATCTAGATATGTTTTATTCTTAAATACCTCATAGCTTAGTAAATACATATTCGCAAACCAACAATAATTATATAATCTATGTAACTTATAAGGATACTTCTTATACCCAATTTCATCACATACAGTACCTGAATTATCTACAAACTGCTTGCCATAGAAATCAATAGCATTAAGAACACTTGAAGACATTTTCTCATAAAATTCCTTGTCTTCTACGTTATGCAACATTCTATTAAGTATAGTACAAGCCATACCTACTCTCTCTCTCCCAGCATTATAGTTAGCGTTGCTAAAACCTTTTTTAACAAAACACTCATCTTCTAAATTATCATAAAGAACATATGCGCCATAGTATACGCTATCTTTATCGTTGACTTGTTGATTATCTATAATGAAATTAATTCTATCATCTATTAGTTTATTATAATCACCTACAACATTAATATAAATATATGTGATATTATCACCATATTTGACTTTGATAGTTTTTTCGCCAGCTTTCTTAAACTTACCCGATATTGTAGAGCGATTAGTAGAAGTAACAAGTTCTAATTGTTCACCCTCACATTTTGCACTATCTACTGCTCGACTAGCTTTTATATTTATTTTTTCTCCAACCTTTACTGTATACTTTTCTGAATCAAAACTAATAAAATTATCATACTCATTCGCTTTCTTATAGAAATCTGCGGTATCAATAAACTCAAAAAATTCGAATTCAACTACATAACTTTCTTTTTCCGCTAAGTCAATATCCGATAAATACATCAGAAAATCGCCTCTGTCATTACTATTATTCTTTCGCTCTACACCATAAGAATCGATATATCCTTTCGTTACAACCATACCGACATTAGAGTCCTCGCCATTCATTCTAAGACCATATATATATGAAGAGTTTCCCGAACACCAAATATGAGCATTACAACGCCTATTTAAGCTAACTGTTGCAATATCGTAACTATCATTAAAAGGGGTATAAATACCAAGTACTCGCTTCTGAATATTAATAGTACCAAATTCATCTTTTCCTGCGTGAATAGCGTTCTCGCCTTCAGCTTTTGCTTGTTTCTCACCGATATTCGTATATGTATATGTTTCTATATATTTGCCTTTATGAGGACGCCTATATACTTCTAATTGCATATCGAAACTTGAAGTATACGGATATACTATTCTTAGACTATTTTCATCTTTATTGAATTCAACTTTCTCCGTATAATCATTAGCATACGGATAGCCGAAATTTATTCTACCACAAACCCAATTAAGACATTTTTCATCGTTGTCAATGATTAAGCTATCAAGTGTTCCATTTATAACGTTATAACTCGGAATTAAGGACATTTTTCACCTCTTAAGTATTTTTCAACCATAGCACCACATCTCCTGAATAACGACTACCAAGCAATTGTTTTGATGTAGGTGGAAGCCCGTTATATAAAGTAGTTGTATCTAATCCTGATGCATTATAGAATTCTATGCTTTCTGCATTCTGATCACCCATTAATTCCCGTACCATATCAGTAAATTCATCTTGAGATTCTATATAATAATCATAAGTATTACCTAATCCCGTAATACCCTCGCTAACATAAGTGATAGACTTATAGAATTCAAATTCGCCTAGAGCTAAAGTCTTAATTCTTGCTTCTTCATTATTAGACTCATCATGACTGCCTTGAATATATATATCATTTACTAAGAAATATTCGTGCTTAGTATATTCTGATGTTGTTTCAGTTGTCATATTTCCCCAAGTTGCATCAACAACATACCAATCATTACCTAATTTCACTTTGTTCCAAGCATGCCCAACACGCCTAGAAGTTCCAGAAATTTGAACAGTCTCAATTCCTTCCATTCTAGCAAGTAGTGTGAATGCCTTACTAATACCATCACAAACAGCAAGTCCATCTACAAAGACTCCTTCCATATAGAAAGCATTGTAAAAGCTAAGCAGCGGATTAGAAGGGTATGAAGCATATATATCAAGGATATCTTGTGCATACATAACATTTTCTGTTAAGTAATCATATATAGCGTGTAGTTTATCAATATCTGTCATATCGTTTGTAATATTATCTCTAAGCACATTTTTCGCTAGATTATATATAGTTTCCGCATCTGATGACGCAACAGGAATAGGCTTCAAGCCAAGATTAGCAACAGCAAATAACTGCTCAGAAGTATATACTTCCTGAGTCTTAGTCAAAGAATTAATTGCAAAAGAATCATAACTGCTATTTCTAACTGCCGTTCCTTTCAATTCATCGATATGAGAAGGCGAAATTCCTTCTTCAATACCCACATAAGTAGAAGCTATATTAGGCGAAGCAGGCTTCCTAAAATCAATAGTGAAATTATATTTTGGTTCTATAAATGAATATCTAATGCTCCAGCTACTAGGCAGAGAGACATTGTCCATAGCTATAGATAACTCATCAGTGATATCTCCATCATAATCAAAAGCTATATAAATTTCATCCATTTCTTTATCAGGATATGACCCTACATCATCTCCATCAGTCTCACCAGTAAAATCAAATGTACCATAATCGATATAATTATTAAACTCTTCTTGGCTAGCTATATATAAATCATGAGTTTCACCCATATATTCATAAGAAGAATTAAGATAATCAGTCAAACTTGCTGATAGTGCTGTCCAAGAAAGTGATACCCAGCTAGTTGCACCAGTTGGTCTCACGAATACTTCGAAACTTGAATACTTACCAGAACTAATAGAAGCATATTTATTACTCACTTGTGTTACAGTTCCCGAACTACCTATTTTCACATCATAGGTAGACGCTGAACCATAATAGTCCCACATCACTATAGTATTAGGATAATCTATATCCAAATCTATTCGCAAATTCTCTATAGCTGTATTTGTGCTAATAACGTTGATATTTATAGGGATAACACAGTCGTCATATCCCAACTTATTAGTTATAATAGCATATTGGTTATTTCCAATTTCTAGAGTTTCTAGATATGCAGGGTTGAAAGTTAGTTTGCGAGTTGTATCGGAATAACTCCAATTCGTATTTAGCAGATTACCTAAAATAGTATCCAAAGAATAACCCTCTAGGCGAATGTCGAAAGCAACACTATTATCAAGATAAGTATCATAGTTTATAGAAGATTGTATAGAGTAAGAGACTGCTGTATCTATAATATTAATTGTATATGTTATATTTACTGTTTCAGTATCTCTAACAGTAGCAATAGTTACAATATGCTCTCCTATTCCGGCATTTTCTAGACTCAGATGAAGAAGGGTTATCACACCTTGCTCAGAAGTAGAATTATAATCAATAATATAATTAATAGTTTCAAGTAGTGTTGTTGTACCAATAATTACAGAGGACACTTCAAAATCGCTTAAATAGTATAATATCTCTACCCCAGCTTCTGCTGGGTCATTCAAGCTGTAGTTAGTTAATTCAGTAGAAATTAGATAAGGTACTCTGCTATCACTTATGGTAATAGTCAGAACAATATCCGCACTGTCCGTAATAAAATGAAGAACATTATCACCTAATGTCATACCCATAAGATAAGAACTAAGAAAAGTCAAAGTATAATCTTCATAGGTGTAATCTTCAGCTACAATAGGAGTAGGAGAAGTTATACTGTAGCTTGTAGAAGTATATGTAATTATATTATAGGTAATATCAAGCGGATTTGCTCTATCAAAAGACTTATCAGTGGTGTCCGCAGCATCTAATTCATCTGAAAGAACTACAAATTCACCAGTAACTGCTACATACTCAGAACTTTCAAAAACAATTCCATCTGCAATAGCAATTACCTCGACAGTCATACCATTGATGACTTCTTCAAAATAATATCTAACCTCGCCCTCTTCAACTTCATCTATATCAATGAAAGAATAATCTTCAATACTTCTTACTATATATGTAGTCTTATTACCGCTTGCATTTGTTACTACCTTATATTGAACTGCATTATTCACTTCTTGCCAATATATATAACTGCCATCATTCGATAGCGTCACTACTGGGTTATCTACAGTTTTTGGAGTTTTAGAAAAAAGGTCAAAAATACAACCACTTAAAGCCATAATTAAGGTTACTAAAATTATTATTAATAATAAAGAATAATGCTTTTTCATAACTACGACAAATCCGTTGCGCCTTCTGTAAATGTTCTTGTTACATAATTGTAAGTGCAAGCAATAGAATTCTCTCCTTTAGGTATAAACCACGCTCCTTTCACATAACAGCCTGTATCATCCATAGTAGCAAGAGATACACCTAAACCCGAAATTGAAAGAACTACAACATCATAGCTGTTACTTTTGCTAAGTAATGCAGTTGCATCATCACTAGTAATAGTGACTACTACTTCATATTCATCACTAACCCTACTATATATCTGATTATAGAAAACTGTTGTAGAAACAATAGTATTATATTGAATATCCCCTGAACCATTGCCGGGGTCATCTTGACCATTACTCAAATTATCACAAACGCCATCGCTAAGCAAGACAACCGCCTCTAATTTAGCTTTTCTTGCAGACAATTTGTTCCCTGCAGAAACACCAGATAAAGAAAGAACAAGTATCCCCGCAAGTATACCAATTATTGCTACAACTACAAGCAATTCAATTAGAGTAAAACCCTTTTTATTCTTTAACATGAAAAACCTCCAAGGATTAGTTAATAGTATTGTACTATACAATATGATATGCTGTCAAGGTGCGTTTACCTGATTTGCTTAGTTATATCATAACTTTAACCATAAATTAATTTTTGTACTCCCTTTTCATATAAAAAAGGTATTGTTGAGCATAGCCAGACAAATTACCATATATCGCAGATAATTGCTCACTCATCTTCTCACAGGCACATTGTGAACCGAACATATCTATATATACTTTAACTATCCAAGTATCAACTGGGAAAACATCCATTTTCTGAAATGCAAAAAGAAGTATGCAATCAGCTACCTTACGCCCCACACCCTTGAGATATTTGAGTGTATATCTTGCTATATTTGTATCAAGTTCGTAAAATATATCAAGGTTACTAAATCTACTATCTTCAGCTAAAACTGATACAGTGTTATACAAGTAATTAGCCCTATACCCTGCCCCAATTGTATCAAAATAGGTCTTATCTGCAAGGCTAAGCTGTTTCAATGTTGGAAAAGCATAGTATTCACCCATATCCGTACCTAAATCCATACACAATCTTTCAATGATACTTTTTATTCGGGGAATGTTATTATTTGCTGAGATAATAAAACTTAAGATAATTTCTAAAGGTTGTTGCTTAAGCAATCTAATACCTCTCCCAAATTCTACAGCTCTAGCTAACTTAGGGTCTTTTGAGAGTGAACTTGCAATTACTGAATAATCAGTATCAAGGTCAAAAAAATTATAAAAATAATCTACATCATAAGTAACAATCTCTACTCTATCTTCGTATGTATACACCTTGCAAATCTTGTCAGCGGAAATTACTCTATAATAATTATCAATCTTACTGTAACGAAATATTTGTCCACACTCCAATATCTGTAAAGCTGAAAAATATGAAGGGTTATAAATCTTTATTGAGTTAGTGGTAATATCTATTTTCATATTTACGATTATACAGCTTAACTCATATGAAATGCAAGTTTAGATAATACAAAAGAGTTGAATTA
>CAZKXV010000038.1:0-9796 GCA_964556835.1 uncultured Clostridia bacterium | reverse complement strand
GATACTCCTAATTCATTTATAGCTAGTCTAATAGCCCTTGAAGATATACTAAAATGCTCATTTATAGTTGCAGAAGGGAGCTTTACAATGCCATTAACAAGGCTTGACTTGGGGACACTAGCCATTATATAATCTTCATCTTGCATAGCTAATTTAGCTAATCTATCTATTGCTATATCGCAATCAGAATATTTGTGCTTAATAATGGGGATTATCTTATGTCTTATATAATTTCTAGTATAATCATCACAATTATTACTCTCATCACTTACATACTCGATAGAATTATCGCATACATAATCTATAATATCATCTTTTGTACTAGAAAGAAGTGGTCTGACATATCTATCTCTTTTCTCAGTTATACCTTGTAAGCCATATAAGCCAGTGCCTCTAAAGATACGCATTAGTATTGTCTCAACTTGGTCATCAAGGTGGTGTGCTAATGCTATCAAACTAACTCTTCTGCTATCTAAAATATCCTCAAATTCCTTGTACCTAAGTAAGCGTCCTGCCTGTTCAATTGTCAATGCATTTTTTCTAGCATATTCAAGTGTTTTCACTTGTATACTTACACATTCTATGCCATATTCTAAGCATTTTCTTGTTACAAACTTGCTATCGCAGATAGATATCTCGCCCCTTATTCCATGTTCAATGTTTATAACTAACAATTGGGACTTGTCATATCGATTAGCACAATAATGAAGAAGTGCCATACTATCCATACCACCACTTACAGCTATTCCTAACCTATCACAATCCATTATTTGTTCATTTACTTTAAGCATAATTTGATTATACTACAAAATTACCCATTAAGCAAGATACTTAAAATACTAGAGTCAATTTCTAGCTATTTGATTTGTTCTTATGACTTAATTCCTCTGCAATTAATCCTTCTAATATCTTATTATAGACCATATTATCAATCGGTAAATCTACAGGTTTATTTAGTTGATTTGATAGATAAATTGAATTAATTAATTCGAGTGCTTTTGTTCCCTCTGTTGCTGGTGCTATTAATTCTGCCTTGCCTTCAATTACATTTGTTAAATTTCTTATAATATTAATTTGTTGACCTTTTGTAACATCATTTATAGCGTTCCGAAATCCATATATATATTTCTTCTTTTTGTATCTAACAAAGCCATACAATCCATTCTTGGTTGTAGCATTGACTTCCTGTTCGGAACGAGCAAATTTATAATATTTCATCGAAGCAGTACTGATAACTATTCTGCCCTTATCACCTGCAATTTCAAGCCTATTAACACCTATTAATTCATTAGTTCTAGCTGTAAAAGAACAAGTCATATTATTAGGATATTCGAATATAGCAATGACTTCATTTTCTACTGTAATATCACGATTTCTTGTATTACATTTGGCTGTAATTTTATTAGGCATACCTACTAACCATTGCAAAATATCTAACTGATGTATACATTGGTTAATTAAAGCTCCGCCACCTTCACCTGACCAACTTGCTCTCCAGCCACCTTGATTATAATATGAGCTTGACCTATACCAGTTAGTTATAATGAAATCTACTCTTCTAATCTCGCCTAATTCTCCTCTTTCGATTATTTCTTTAGCACGCTTATACATACGATTAGTTCGCTGATTATACATCATTGAAAATACTAGCTCTTTATGCTTAGCATATTCTGCAAGTAACCTTTCACCCTCGCTCACTTGAACAGCAATTGGTTTCTCAACAAGCAGATGCTTACCTGCTCTTAAACAATCAATAGCAATATCTACATGACCATAATGTGGTACTGCAACAATAACTACATCAACATTCTTATCTTGTAATAAGTCTTTGTGCGAGCTGTAAGCTTTGATATTGCCAAACTTTCCTTGAAATTTCTCAATTTTCTCATTATCAATATCACAAATCGCTACTAGTCTAGCATTTTTTACATTCTTCTTCGCCAAATTTTTGGCATGAAGCCCACCCATTCTACCAATTCCAACAACAGCAAAATTAACCATTTTTATTCACTCCCAATAAGATTAATCGCAATATCAATTATATTTGTTGTAACATTTCTAACCCCATGTTTAATAATTCTCTTAAGTTCATCTTCTTTATCAACAGTGTATATAGATAGTGGAATATCGAGTTCTGCTGCTCTGACAATGAATTCATCCGAACAGTATTTGTAGCTCAAATTTATTCCTGCAATATGCTTATTTTCTTGTATGATTCTCTTAATTTCTTCAAGATTCTCTATCTTATAAGGAATAATTTTGTTAATATATAATTCACCTACATTGACATCAAGCGATTCTTGTAAGTTCACAGCCCCTGTAAATATTATATTTGAACTAATATCATATTTCTTCGCTAATTCAAGTACTGGCTTAACTAAACCTCGCTGTTTCACATCACAATTCACCTTGACATTCTGCTCTTTGACATATTCGAATACGTAAGACAAAGGTATAGCTTTCTTAGGTAATATTGCAGGCAAATGAGAAATATATAAGCCATGCCTACTTCTCCATATATCTACCTCAATGGCATCTATACTGTAGCCTTTCATAGTCTCAAAATACTTATATGTATTTCTCCCTGTATTCAATGCTCCACCGTGTGCAGTTAACATTTCATTTATTCCCCTTTATATTATTTAATCATCTATCCAATCAAGATCATCTATAATATCATCTTCAATAAAATTACTTATACTAGCATCATCTTTATGCCAACTATAATATGCGGTGCTTTTGCTCTCTGAACTACCACTAATATCTACTAAAACTTTTAATGTAGCATCCCATTTTTCATCAGTAGCATAAGAGTATATCAAACCATTTTCCCATACTTTCATTGTAACTATATAACGAACATATTCAAGATTATTTGACTCTGATGTTTTTCTTAAATCTCTTCTAGGATATGCTGTGTACATATCTCTTTTTTCCTGAGAAGTTAAGTCTATTTCATAGCCAATTGTATATAATGTATGTCCATCAATCTCTTCCGATGAAAACTTAAGATTTTCATTGTCTAATATCGAATCGCTATTGACTACAAAATCAGTAATTGATAAATTCTTATCTAGAGCAAGGGCATTTATCTCAGGTAATCCATCTGGTTCAGTGGATAAAAGAATTTCTACATCTGCCTCATCCCAATCACAATCTGCATAGGGAAATTCATCAGGAAAAATTTCATCAGCATCCATATCCTTAATGCCATCATGTTCGGGAGCTTGTGTATATTTTGTCCAACTACCATTATTAGCATAAACAATATATTCTCTCTTGCCTTGGTCAAGTAAGCATTGTGCAGGTCTCAATAGTGAAGACGGATTACCATCTACAACCTGCCCTACACTTTGAAAATATTTTTCATTACCTTCTTTTATTGTAAATGAACGAACAACCATAGAACCTTCAACACCAGCAGTTGCAGAACCAGACCCAATTGAAACATAAGTATATGCAGAATTCTCATTTGAATAGTTTCTATCTGCAATTCCTAATACGTATAATATGTCTGCTTTGACCAAATCAGTTTCACTAGATCCGCTTAATTCATTAGCATTAATCATTATTGTAGTGAAATTCAAGTCATTAGGTTCTACATAATCTAAGAAATTACCATAATCTACTTCGCCTACATCTTTCACATCCTCAGCCTTGCAACTACATAATATCACTATTGCAAAAATTATAGCCACCATACTAGATAACATTTGTGATATCCTCTTGTTCATAATTTAATCCTCCGCAATTAAACTTATTCCTTTGCTATATAATAAGGGCTAGTAAATAAAATACAACCGTATTCATTATTTATAGCCCCCAATATCTCTAATCTTATATATCCATCATTCAAATTTAATGGAATTGTTACTGTCAAGTCAGTATCTAATTCTTTTATAAACTCTTTACCAATACCCGTGCCACATACGCTAACTTGCTTAGGCGAGATAGAATATTTGTTACAATACTCCTTATTCAATTCTACCTTTACTTCAAGAGTATATTCACCAGTTTCTAAAGTATCTCCAAGCTCATAATTACAATTATTTCTTAGTAAATTTAACTCAGCACTTATGCCTATTGATATATATGCTCTACCTTTTTTTATAGCTGTTACTGCATTACCAGCAGTAAGTTCACCTTGAATACCTAAGTACGTAATAGCATATTGCTTCGAATTACCCTCTTTGTCATGCCAATCATTTCCATACAAAGCAGTTAGCCTATTTCCTCTAGCTAACATTGTATCATATAATCTTATAGTTTTCAAACTATCTAACCGCATTTGTGGGCTATTACCTGACCAAACCTCTATACCAGTTATATCGTCAAAGTCCACATCATATTCGAATTTGCATCCTGCACAAAGCGGTTTAGCTGGTCTCATAGGATGAGCTATATTTACAATATCTCCAACTTCATTTGCTTGCTTGATGTATGAACGAATTGAATTGAGATTTATCTTTCGCCAATCCACATTACTATTACCACCTAGAACTGTCAAATGCCCATAAAATGTTGTCCACTCAATTGCCGGGATTACCAGCATATTATATTTTTTCGCATGTTTAATAACTTCATTAATTGCAGAAGTAGTATTGTGGTCCGTTAGAGCTATTCCCCTTAAACCTCTTTCATATGCTTTTTCTATAAGCATCTTAGGAGTCATTTGCCCATCGCTATGAACTGTATGAGTGTGAAGCTCGAATGGATAGTATTTCATTTATTCACCTCAACCCTTAACTGAAAATCTACATAATCAGAAGAAATAGAATGAACGGTTATAACAATTTTCCATACACCTGCAATAATTTGAGCGGGAAAATATCCTCTTGAAGAAGATTTTTCATTAATTCTAATCTTTATTTTGGCCATATGCCTATGGCTTGTTCCTACCAATCCTTTAGGGCTATCAACTGATAAAGATAGAAAATTATGTATAGGCAAATATTCCTGAACATTGTCAGGAATTTGTTCATATTCTTTTAGAAAGGCTTCCTCAAGAAGTCCTTTTGCAAGAATAGTATCTTCTAGTATTTCGGGGCTGTATTCAAAATATATTAAGAGCTCATTCGCATAATAAGGTACTATAATATCATAACTAATGTGCTCTTCATTTCTTTCTCTATATATCTTCCCGCAAGTGTTGCATATTTCCATATAGTTTACCTTGTACAATTATAACATCTACCCATAATCTTGTCAAGATACAACATCTTTCTACATAATATTTGAAAGGAACTTTTTTCATTTCCATAGCTAACATAAGAATTCAACAAAGAAAATCTTCAACAATACCATATTTAATATTGAAAAACTGCATACTAATTCTTTATATAAGTAAGTGTTGCTAACCTTTATCCAATTTTTAATTACAGCGTATTTATCACAACATAGACAATTATAAGGACTGCCCTAAAGGGCAGTCCTCTATGTATTATTCAATCGAATAAAATTAGTCTTCCAAGCCTGTCCAATCCAGATTATCGATAATTTCATCATCAATATAATTATCTATATCTACATCATATGGATGCCAGCTATAATAGTCAGTATTAAGACTTTCAGAAGCTCCATGAGGTTTAAGAAATTTATTAAGTTCTAAAGTTGCTTCCCAACTTTCTTCAGAAGTGTATGATTGCATAAGCCCATTATCCCAGACTTTTGCACTAGCAATATACTTAACATATTCTAAATCACTAGAAGTTGAGGCTTTTCTCATACCTCTTCTAGGTCTTGTAGTATACATATCTTGAGCAGCTTCAGTATCTAATTTCAGCTCATAACTTATTGTATATAGGGTATGTCCATCAATAACTTCTGATGAGAAAATTAGATTATCATTATCAAGGATTGAATCATTATTGATAATAAAATCAGTAATACTATGAGTAAGCTCCAAAGTTAGATCGTCATCATCAAATGTTGGATCAGGCTCAGCAGTAGTAGGAGTATCAGATTTCATAGCTACTTTATCGTAATCACAGTCAGCATAAGGAAATGAATCTGGGAACATATCTTCTGAATCCATGTCTTTTACGCCCTTATTTTTAGGCTCTTGATAATAATTTATCCAATCATTTGTTTCATCTTCATCGTCCAAATTGCCATAAACTTTATACTCTCTCTTACCTTGATCCAAAATCATTTGTGCAAGACCTAGTGCTACAGTAGGATCACCATTTATAACACGTCCTACTGTTTGATAATAGAATCTATCAGTCTCTTGAATTTTTAGTGACCTCACAACCATTTCGCCACCTAAACCTGCTGTTTCAGCAGAGCCTCCGCCTAGTGATAACTTAGCGTACTGTCTTCCCTCTGCGGCATAATTTGTATCTGCTATACCTAGAACATACAATACATTATTTTTTTTATCGCTTACTGTTGTACCTGCAGAAATCTCATCTGGGTCAATTGCAACAGTAGTAAAACCTAAGGTGGTAGCATCTACATATTGTTCGAAATGGGAATAATTTGCTTCTCCAACATTGTCCACATTTTCTTCTTTTTTACATCCATAGGAAAATGTAGCTATTAGGCATATAGCCAGTGCTAAAGTGGTAATTTTTGTTACTTTTCTTTTCATTATAATTCCTCCGTTTAATAATTATTTTTATTAATGAACAAATTTAGATATGCCAATTAAGAACAGTTTAGCTCTTAACAAATGTGGCAGTAATAGTTACGGGCTCATAATTAGGTATGTTTATAGTAATTCTAGACTCATAATTACCCGGAATAGCTGTTGTAATATTTGGAACAATTACACCACCGCCTGCAGTATAATACTCGATAGGACAATTCGTAAAATCAGTAACAATAACTCCATATATAGTCAAATGATGGTCAGGAATTTGCGTGCCAGAAACGTTATCTACCGAGTAATCGATGTCCTCTTCAACATTCATTGATGCATTTTCAACTTCTATCTCAAATTTCGCATTCAAAGTATAGTTATTATTATCAATTTCTTCTATCTTCAAATAGTACTTGCCAACATTTTGAGCATAAATACTACCAACAATTGTATTAGTACAATCATAATCAGTATATATAGAATATACAAAAGGTATTGATACACCATATACATTCAACACATAATTAGCAACGTTCTCTTCTGCATAAACTATAGATAAGTCTGTACTTTCATTTAATTCAAGTTCGACAAATTCTTCATCGTTAGCGATAATTTCAGGGACACCTTCACTTCCTGCTCTATAAGGAATCTCATCAAGAGTTGTCTTTTCTATAGTTAAAGTAACAGAATTAGTACAGATATCATTAATAATGCCGTCTTCTGTCTGAAGTATAAATGTAATAATATAAGTACCCACGTCTACTGGAGCCTCACCATCTGGATATACAGGCAGGAACTTAGTCATACTGGCGTATCCTGTACCTATTCTTGCATTCACAACATATGGAGTACCACGATATTCTAGGCTTATTAATGCATTAACTGTACCAATATCACCAAGAGGATCATCAGGATCTAACGCTTCAGGCGAAGTATCAATTTCTCCATTAACAAGTGTCATAACAATATTATTAGTATAATCACGAGGATAGATTCGGAATAGTACTTCATCATAACCACCATATTGTGTGTTACCACGAACGTACGCTCTTATAACATATACACCGGCATTCATATAATAATCCTCTGTGACCTCCTCTACATAAGCTGGTATTATATGATCATCATCTTCATTTATAGGACGTATATTGCCAAAGCCATCGTCTACCAAGTGATATGTCTCATACTCGGTATCAGATTGGAAGTAATAGAATTCGTAATACAAAGATACATCTTCATTTTCTTCTGTTACATAAGTTGAATTAATGAAACCATCACCTATTTGTATTTCTTCATCTAAGAAGTAACTCTTAATAATATCAAGTACATCAAGTCCATTATCTACAAATGAACCGGAATAAGTTGACTCAGGCTCAGTACTTGTCAATATAAGGCTGCCATATACATCTTCAAGTTCTACTGCATCAATATTTTCTTCTGGATTGTTGATAAATACAGTATCCTCGCCTTCCGCATCAAGAAAAGCAGGTATAATATTAATTATCTTTATAACAGGGTCATCACCACTCAAGCCTTCATAGCATAAGCCTAGACTATTTTCTTTTCTAGGTTGTATCTCAATTAGTTCGCTTAACCCAGTAAATTTCACAAATATACTAGATGGAGAATTGTCGTAATAAAGAACACCAATATCATCTATCTCGCTGTCATTGCCTATAGTCTTTGTAATATCCTGATATAAGAGTTCGCCTGTAACAGGATCTGTAACATCTACATAAGTCGCTTCAAAAATTGATACTTGTACAAGAACACCTAAAGAATTATACATATTAGCATATACTTGTTCAATTTGTCTCTGAACAATATTAATACTTATGATACCATCAGTAATAGGTTGATAGTCGCCAAAATCATTACCAATTGTAGCAGTTCCATCAACATATGTATTTCCATTGAAATCAAGCTTAACTCCTACACGGCTATAATTTAGAACCAATTCAATTACATCACTATTATTAACAAATGTTGCTTGAACAGTCTGCTTAATATTAGTAGACACAGTATTTCTACGTCCGAAAGGAGCATCATCCAATGGGTCAACAAAAATATTAAATAGTCCTTCATTATTTATAGTTTTTACAATCATTGTCTCTACAATAACTTTAACAGGAACAGCAATAAGATTGGAGCCCGAAAGAGGAAGAATTGCATTCACTATTCTCTCTCCACCTTGATAAGGTACGAGATTTGAATTGCACTCAAGTCCCATTCCACTTGTTCTGTGAAGTCTATAATTTCTTCGCCGAAAGTAATTGTGAAATTCATTTCACTTGGATAACTTGAGCTATCTTTTACATTCGCAGCATAAGGATTGAAAGTCAAAGAGCCATAATAACCTAATTCAACAGTAGAATCATATATAAATGCCTGTTTGCCTGAGCCCAATAAAGGAATATTAGTAAATAAAATGTCACTCATTGTCTCTGTAGTAATATTGACTTGAAGAGTTACATTCTGATAGCCGCCACGAAGAGTACCTACAGTAGCAATAATATTATATGTACCTGCTATATCTGTTACAAAATCTGCAGCTGCATAGGCATTTTCAATCTCTGATAAATTCCAATTACTAACATTAACATACTCTGGATCCATAGTTAGTACTCTACTAGAAGTACTACAATTCGAATAAGAAGCAAAAACAGTGGTAGGGTAAAATTCATAATTAGTTGGGTCTATAAATTCTAAAGAATATGTATCATCTTCAGGTCCAGGGTCTGCCCCTTCATCTAAAATAACACCAAACATATCAATACTATATATACTAGTATGATTACCATCTATAACATCTTCTCCCTCGTATACAACGCTTTCAATTATAGCTGGTTCAATATATACATAAGTATAAAAAATCTGTTCTCCACAGCCTTCGAAATCAGTTGTAGCACTAATTTTTATTGATCTGCTAGTGTATAGATTAGGATTGGAAGAAGCATATAAACTAGTAATAGCAGATATATTCCACTTCAAAGGGATTTCAATAGTTTCTGCTACTCCTATGAATTGTGCTTTGCCTATAGGAGGATATATAGAAACATCAGTGAAATCTAGCCCTGTATATGGATTAAATACTAAACCTTTTGCTGAATGATAGAATAAATAACTTTCTCCTTCTATCTTGTCTTCTTCAGCAATATTATCGAAAGATAAGCCGTTCTCATTAACAGCGAGATATTCCGCACAGACAAGGTG